>JALZUU010000349.1 GCA_023300665.1 Saprospiraceae bacterium
CGTATCTTTGCACCTCAAACGCACTTAAACTACCTCAAAAGTGCCTCAAAGAATAAAATCATGGGAAACATTGTAGCCATCGTTGGACGTCCGAATGTCGGAAAATCCACCCTTTATAATCGCCTTATCGGTGAAAGACAAGCCATTATTGACGATACGAGTGGGGTAACACGCGATCGTAAATACGGGCTGAGTGAGTGGAATGGAAAGAAATTCACCGTTATTGATACGGGAGGATTTGTGAAAGGATCGGATGATGTATTTGAGTCGGCGATCCGATCTCAGGTACGAATTGCCATTGAAGAGGCTACTTTGATGATTTTTATGGTGGATGTAACGACTGGTATTACTGATCTGGATGAAGAGGTAGCTAATCTTCTGCGTAAGAGCGAAAAGCCAGTTATTCTGGTCGTCAATAAAGTAGACAATCACCGCCGAATGTTAGAAGCCAACGAATTTTGGAGCATGGGCTTTGAACATACACACTTTCTTTCTTCGCTCACCGGAAGTGGTACTGGTGAAGTATTGGATCTGGTGACCGAATTGATTCACGATGATCCACCGATGGAGTTGGACATTCCTAAATTCGCGATCCTCGGACAGCCTAACGTAGGAAAGTCTTCATTGGCCAACGCGTTATTGGGTGAAGAACGAAACATCGTAACCGATATAGCGGGAACTACCCGAGATTCTATCCATTCGCGTTACCAAAAATTTGATAAAGATTTTCTGATTATTGATACTGCGGGGATGCGTAAAAAAGCGCGGGTCCATGAAGATATAGAATTCTATTCTGTGATGCGAGCCATCAAGGCAATGGAAGAAGCGGATGTCTGTATTCTGATGATCGATGCACAAACTGGAATGGAAGCGCAAGACATGAGTATCTTCTCATTAGCAATGAAAAGAAATAAAGGAATCGTGATCTTGGTTAATAAGTGGGACTTAGTGGAAAAAGAAACCAATACTGCTAGAGATTATGAACTAGCACTGCGCGCCAAAATCGCGCCTTTTAATGATGTTCCAATCGTTTTTACTTCTGTGTTAAATAAGCAACGAATTCTAAAATCTATCGAGGTCGCCTTGGAAGTACAAGAGAACCGTAATCGGAAAATTAAGACTTCTGCCTTAAATGATTTTATGCTAGAAGCAATCGATAAAAACCCGCCACCATCTAACCGTGGCCGTTTTGCAAAAATCAAGTTTATTACGCAATTGCCCACCTATTATCCAGCTTTTGCTTTTTTCTGTAATAACCCTAAATACATTAAAACAGATTATAAAAATTTCTTAGAAAATCAGCTGCGAAAAGAATTTAACTTTACAGGTGTACCGATTGGGATCTTTTTCCGTCAAAAATAGTGTAAAGGTGCTTTTGTTGATGAGGGAGTGATTTTAATTAGAGAAGTTGTTTAAAAATCCCAAAATTGACTGCGAACTGATTAAATTATTCAACCTGCCTATGCCGGCAGGCAGGCGCATCGCCTTTTTTCTCGTCCATAGCTCGGCTATGCACTCAAAAAAGAGGCTCGATTTGAGCAATTTTCTCTAGTTCTCATCTTCTTTTCGAATTACTTAGAGAACTTCAGAGTTTTATATG
Source organism: Saprospiraceae bacterium (assembly GCA_023300665.1). Lineage (GTDB taxonomy): Bacteria > Bacteroidota > Bacteroidia > Chitinophagales > Saprospiraceae > JALZUU01. Next base: position 1,601 of record JALZUU010000349.1, read on the forward strand.
TTTATAGCAGAAAAATTAGGCACAATAACTGCCATATCATAAGCAATAGTCCTATCCTTTTCCCATTATTATCGTTGAATTATCACTGAAATTCAGCAAATTTACCAATACAAATTAAAGATAATGACAATTACTAAAACCCATATTGAAGGCCTTAAAATCATCGAACCTCGCGTATTTGGGGACGATCGAGGCTATTTTTATGAATCGTATAACGCCAATGCCTTTAAAGCGGCGGGTATCGAAAATAATTTTGTACAGGACAATCAATCTGCTTCTGTCAAAGGGGTATTACGAGGACTACATTATCAACGACCACCTTACGCACAGGCAAAACTAGTTCGAGTACTTTCAGGAGAAGTCTTAGATGTAGCTGTAGATATTCGCGAAGGATCACTGACTTATGGACAGTGGCACAGCGTTCGATTAAGTGGAGAAAATAAAAAACAATTCTTTATTCCTAGAGGATTTGCGCATGGTTTTTTAACTTTGAGTGAACACGCTGTTTTTGCTTATAAATGTGATAATTTTTATAATAAAGAAAGTGAAGGTGGCTTGCATTATAATGATCCCAAAGTTGGAATTGACTGGGAAGTAGCCGTTAAAAATGTATTGTTATCTGAAAAAGATGCAATCTTACCAACATTAGGAGATCACTTAAAATTTGTTGACTTTACCATGAGTGCAGAGAAGTAATTTTTTTAATAAATCCAATAATGAGCCTACTCTAAAAAGCCTAAATTCAAAAGATTTGAAATATATTTAAATTATTCACGCTAAAAGATATACACGTTAGAAGGTCTCCCGAAGCAAGTCCGGGACAAATCTGCGTCTCCCGCTGAGGCGGGACAGGTTCTGCGAACTCCGCGAGAAAAACACTTTTTAGAGCAAGCTAAACGATTAAAC
>JALZUU010000350.1 GCA_023300665.1 Saprospiraceae bacterium
ATAATCACCGTTGATGATGAGTTCACAAGGCTGCACTCGAGAAGCATAGTATCCCATGTCTCTAGCCAAGTCATAGGTAAGTATATTTCTTAATAGACTTTTGTCAATATAAGGGCCGTACAAAACCCAATCATTTTCTTTTGGAAAATCGAGTAAGGAGACATTGTTGTTGTCGCCATTTTCTAATTGTGTTTCAAAAAGATAAGATACTTTGGGAAGACTAGCTGTCCCGTTTCCTCTGATTTCAATTCCAATTCGTCCATCATATACATTGTATGAATCGGTCAGTAAATTTATATTATCTGGTGTATGAATGATTCCCAAATGGCCTTCTATTTTTGGCTCGTCTAAAATTTCAATATCATACGTATTTACAATAAAGAGTGGAAGCATACTGCCTTCTTCCAATGGATTTTGGGCAGTAAGTAGTATAGGAAATAAAAATAAAAATAAATACTGAAATTTCATGTTCACGCAGGTTAGTAAATCTACCTTTAAAAAGTAGATTTACTAAATTACCAATTAGTCTTGATATTAACAAAGTGAATATGCGATTCTCACTAAAAGAATACGACAGACGAGACATTATTAATTACCTATTCATTCTTCAACACCTCCACCGGATTACCCATCGCAGCTCGTATTGATTGAAAACCAACGGTAAGAATCATCATCATAAAAAGAATACCAACCGCTAAAAGAATCGTAGACCAATTAAGCGTTGTCGCATACGCAAATCCTACTAACCACTGATTTAAAAAATAATAAGCTATTGGAATTCCTAAGATAATCGCCAGTAAAATCAATTGGACAAACTCTTTGGATAATAATTGAATAATATTTCCAATACTGGCGCCGAGTACTTTTCGAATACCGATTTCTTTAGATTTTTGTTCGGCTAGAAAAGCAATCAGCCCTAATAATCCTAGACAAGAAAGTAGTACGGCGATGATGGCAAACCAACCAGCGAGCATTCCAGTGTATTTTTCGTTGGCATACAGTTTCGCATATTGTTCATCTAAAAATTTATACTCAAATGGAAAGGCAGGAGCAAATTTTTTATGAATATCTTTCAATCCAGCGAGCACGACGGCATCTTGTCCAGGTTTCGTTTCTAGATACATAAAGTTGGTATCATCAGGACGATTGATTAATAATAGGGGAGTGATCTCGTGGTGGACTGAACGGAAATTAAAATTTTCTACCACTCCGACAATTGTCCCCGATCGTCCCCAAGCTTGGAGATGCATACCGATTGGATCTTCCCAACCAAAAGCTTGAACCATCGCTTCATTGACCATAAAAGTGGTCGTATCCCGACCTTTAAAATCAACAAAGTCTTCTCCCATCGTGAGCTGTGTATCAAATAAACTTTTAAAATTATGATCAGTTACGACTACACTAAAGGCAGTTTTATCTTCTTCTTTTCCTTGATGATTTATGGTCAAACCGATCACCGTATTATTCACTTCGATAGGAGAGGTATGTAATCGAGAAAAACTTTTGATACCCGGAATTTGTCGAATTTCCTGTATAAAAGCATCTTGGTTTTTGTACATCTGTTGGTACATTTCAAAAGATAAAATATGCGAACGATTGATGCCCGTATTTTTATTTTGAACATAATTGATTTGTTTTTTTACAGTCAGTGCTCCTAAAATCAGCATGATAGAAGCGGTAAATTGTAAGACGACCAATCCTTTTCTGAGATTTCCTCCTTTAATGGACGATTTGTTTTTTAAGATTTTTTGAATACCCATATTGGAAAGAAAAAATGCTGGATAAGCACCTGATAAAAAACCCGTAAGTAAAATTATTCCAAAGATGGTGGACCAAAAAGTCGGATCAGTATACGCAAACGATAATTCACGACCAGTCACTTGTGCGAAATAACCGAACGAAAATTCAGTCAACATAACTGCTAAAAAAGTGGCAAAAATAGTCGTCAAAAAAGCTTCCGCTAAAAACTGAATAACCAAACTTTTTTTGGTGGCACCAATTACTTTTCGTACGCCAATCTCTTTAGCTTGTCGAGCTGCGCGGGCAGTGGTAAGATTGATAAAGTTGATGCAAGCAATACTCAATAATAAAAAGGCAGCAAACAAAATCATTTTAATATAATCAATTCGACCGCCAGCTACGACACCATTTTCAAATCGGCCATACAAATAATGGTCGGCATAAGATTGTAATTGTAAAGAGGTTTTTTCTTCTTCTGACTCTCCTTCAGCAAGTGGAATTATTCCTGAAGTTTTTTCTTGAAAAGCGTTTTTGTCTACACCGTCTCGAAGCAAAACGAAAACACTTTCATTATAGATGTACCATTTTTTTTGATTTGGATTGTTTAGATAATGATCGTCGATATCAAATACAAAATCAAATTGTTGACTTGAATTTTTAGGTGGATTTTCAAAAATAGCTACTAGTTCGTATGTACGATTTTGATAGATCTTAATTGTTTTTCCGACCATCGCATAATAATCTTGGTGGCCGAATATTTTTTCTGCTAATCTAGCTGAAATAGCAATTCGATATTTACTATTATAAACAGGTTTATAATCACCCGCCAACAATGGATAGCTAAACATTTTGAAAAAACTAGAGTCGGTATAAATTCCATCTTCAAGACTTCTTTCTTCTCCTAATTCAAAAGCAAAATTCGTTGATCGAATGGCAGTGACAGCCTCTACTTCTGGATAGTTTTCTGAAAATTCGTTTACTAATAAATAAGGATTCGATTCCATGGTCGTAACTTCATTATCAAATTTATAGGTAGAAAGTACTTGATATAGTAGATCTCCTTTTTTATGAAAACGATCCATCTCTACTTCACTCCAAGTCCAACTTAATAATAATAAAGCAGCCCCAATTCCTACGGTAAGTCCTAGAATATTTATGCTAGAATATAAACGATGTTGACGTATTTTTCTAAATGCGATTTTGAAGTAATTAGAAATCATAGTAGTTGTGTTTTGAAGGTTGTATTGCTAATTGGTTAGTTGGCTTCCATTCGTGAAATATGTTAGAAAAATGTCAACTGGTGAAAAGGATAACTAGCGAGATTTATTTTTTAATTTAAAAATTACCAAAATATTGTTTGTAGGGGCGAGTAGGGAGCCCGCAGGCCGGTGGGAGCAAAGCCGATTAAGGCGATGCGAGCACCCGGACTGCGAGATCCCTACTCGTCACGTAAAGATCGAATCGGATCGGCAACTGCTGCTCTAAATCCTTGAATGCCTACGGTTAAAAAGGCTACTAGAATCGCTGTAATGCCTGCTAGCAAAAAGATGCTCCAATGCAAATCAATATGATAAGCAAAATCTTCGAGCCAATGAGACATGCCATACCAAGCCAATGGAATGGCAATAAACAAGGCTAAGATGACGAGTATAATAAAGTCTTTTGATAATAGTGTAATGATATTTCCAACAGAAGCGCCGAGTACTTTTCTGACGCCTATTTCTTTGGTGCGACGGGCAGCAGCATGCATCGCCAATCCTAAGAGTCCAAGACAAGAAATGAAAATGGCGAGTAATCCAAAGCCTTTACAGAGCGACGCAGTTCGTTGTTCTTCTTCATAAAATTGTTGTATTCTTTCGTCCATAAATCCTCCATCGAGTACTTGTGCTGGATAAACTTCGTCGAATACATTTTGAATACTGGCTAGTGATTTTTGAACATTTTTATTCGTCATTTTTACAGCGGTTATCCAATAAAAATCTTTGTGACTTAGCATGGATAAAGGTTGGTGCGCCGTATGCAAAGAATGGGTGTGAAAATCTTTGACTACCCCGATGATAGGATAATATTCCCCCCAAATACGTACCTTTTTTTGTAATGCCTCTTCTGGTGTTCCTAGTTTTACTTTACGAACAAAAGTTTCGTTGACGATGAGATGGCGGAAGGTGTCGGAAGGTGCGAGCCATTGTCCTGCGAGCAATTCGATTCCAAAAGTATTTTGATAATCTTCATCAGCAAATTTATAAGTGGTTTCAAAGGTTTCATCTTCCGAGCGACCTTCTATTCTAAAATTCCCACTCCAAGTATTGTTTGAGAGCGGTTGATCGCTATTAAAACTTACTTCGCGAATATCTGGTAAAGCTTTTAGCTTGTTTTTTAGCGCAGTATGTTTGCTTAAAGAAAGACTATCGGTGTTGATTCCAAAAGAATACACGAGGTCTGTATCAAAACCAAGATCCTGATTTTGAATAAAATCTAGTTGTTTGATCGTAATTATTGCACTGATAATCAAAATCGAGGAAACCACAAATTGAGCAACGACGAGACCTCGTTGTAAATTCATCCCACCGAAACTTCGTGTTTTGATATTTCTAGAAAGAGCTTCTACTGGTCGATAACTCGAAAGAACGAATGCTGGATAAAGACCTGCTAATAAAGTGATCACCGCAAAAATACCCAAGAGCACCAACCAAATAGTAGGTTCGGCTAAGAATGGTTTATCATTTGGTACATCGGAGACATATTGTAATAGGGGAAGGGCAAATTCTGCTAAGACGATTCCCAAGATAATGGCAATGCCTACGATGATGGCGGTTTCACTCATAAATTGTGCAATGAGTTGACTAGGGCGACCACCGAGCGTTTTTCGTACGCCGACTTCTTTGGCTCGTTGGGTGGCTTGGGAAGTAGCCAAGTTGATAAAATTAAAGGAAGCAATCAGTAAGATTAAAACACCAATAAACATTAAAATATGAATAGAGCGATAAGGCGTACGACTTCTTCCAGAATTTTGTAATTCATCGTCGTAATGCAACATTGAAAAAGGTTGTGCTTGGTGAATTTTTGTCTTTCCATTGGCGGCTGGTTCGTAGTTGTCTTTACCAATAGCAGCTAGTGCGGTATTGGCTGCGTCCATTTGATCTTCTTTATTTAAAAGTGCATAGACTTGATTGTTTGAACTACAGCTGCCCCAACTATCATCGGGTGATAACCCAAGATATTCGCGATGTTGTTTTATTTCTAAAGTAGGATAACTGATTAAAAATCTCAAAGGAAAATCTGTATTGTCTGCTAAGTCTTCATAAACACCTTGAACAGTAAGTGGGATGAAATTGTCTAATTTTACTATTTTACCAGTAGCATTTTCCCAGTTGTCGAAAAGCTTTTCGGCCCAAGATCTGGACAACATAATATTACTGGGTTGGTCTAAAGATTTGACATTATTTCCAGTTAACCAAGTGAGTTTGAAAATATCATCAAATTCAGAATCAGTAAAAAAAGAAACATCGCCTCGACCAGTAGTAAACTTTCTTTTAGGGATTGCTTCATTTTCTCCAGGGACGGTTATCGTTGGCCATGTTTCTCGAATTCGTGCTACTTTTTCAAATTGAGGAATATCAGTTCTGATGGCGCGCATGGCAGCCACAGGAATACAGATAGAGAGATTTTTTTCACTGACATCTCCAGGGTCGGTAGCGATTACGCGAACGATGCGATCATGGTGGATAAAACTTTTATTAAAACTCAATTCATAACTAACGATTCTATAGATTAATAAAACTGCTGCAATTCCGACCATGAGTCCCACGATATTAATGGAAGTGTAGGTTTTATTTTTTACTAAAGTTCGAAATGCGATTTTTAAATTATTGTAAAACATAGGTTGTTATTGTTTAATCGTTTAATCGTTTGTATTATGTTATGATGATTTATCTTCATGATCAGTCGGGATCGGCTTTTCGTCCGCTTTAGTTCGCTATCGCTCATGGATCTCCTTCGTCGATCTCGCGGTTCACTTTCTTG
>JALZUU010000351.1 GCA_023300665.1 Saprospiraceae bacterium
GAAGATCTCGTTTTTCTTCTTTTTTAAATAAATCAAATTGAACGGATAGTGGTTTGTCTTTTTCTAAATCAGCAATTAATTTTTTTGACAGTTTTAAGTGCTCAGGAAATTTGATGGTATTCCAATAGTCTGGGTTGTAATTTTTTTTATAAGTTCTAATAGAAGAAAACTTGGTAGACTTAAAAATTGTAGAATCCGCAAAGGGCATCACCGCTTTTATTTGCTGATCTAAAACATATAACGACTTATTGACTCTGTGCAAAATTCGTGTTCCGTTATCATCTCTACTAACCGTTCTAATTTCTGAAAAATTAATCTGATCAATTCGATAAAAATTAGTTTGTTTTTTATAGTTTATTTCTACCTGATAATCGAGTGGCATCCTTCCAGCAAAGAACCCAAAATCTCTTTCTACCGCTAATTTATATTGAAAACGAACCAAGGCATATTTATCTTTAGTAAAATACATTCTACCGATATAAATAGCACTTTTGTTTTTTCTACTCTGGTCTATTCTAAATTTTCGGTTGGTAGATTTAGGGTAAAAAGAAAGCACATAACAAGCCTCACCATTGATGATCTCAGCGGGTTCATGTTTAAAATGATACTTTCTTAAAAGTTTGGGATTTAAAAAATCGTATTGATATTTTATTTTGTCAAAAGCAAATAAGAGCAGTGGATCACCTGTCAAATTGTTTTCAATCCCATACATATTCCAATCTTCGGAATGTCGAGAAGCGAGAACAGTTTGTTGATCTTTCTTGGTGTTTAAATCTTTTAGCAGTGGATAAAATCGATAACCACCTTCAAACTCAAAAGCATAAGAGTCATCAAAATACCAATCCATCCAAATTTTCTTATCTAATTTTTTCTTTGGGTAACTGGTATAATAGGTGTTGGTAATGGCTTCATTTAGCTGAATAAATTTACCATTTTCTTGGATCGTCTCTCGGTATAATGATTTTAAAATTACATCTTGAGTGGTATAATTCTCCGTTGTATTTTTTAATGCTCTTCGAATAATTTTTTTAGGTTTTGGGGGTTCTACATATTTGACGATGATCTCTTCTAATAAATTTTCAGAAGGGAAAAGCGAAATTTCTAATACTCCCTTTTTATTTTTATCAATAAAAACTTGCTGAGTTTGATAACCGATATAGGAGATAACGGCAGTGTCTTGATCAGTAAGTTTAGCAAGAAGGATGGTTGCCCGTCCAGCCGTATTGGTGGAAGCTCCAATTCCTGCGTTTTTAAAATAAACATTTGCATAGGGTAGTGGCGCCTTAGTAGACGAGTCGGTAATTAATAAATTTAGATTTTGACCAATAAGATGGAAAGGCAATCCAATAAAAAATACCAAAAGAAATCTTAGAAACATGTGCGTACTTTATTGCCGATAGGAAGGCTATCGTAGTGTGTAAAGTTGAAAGAAATTCCGATTGGTTTAAATAGACATAAATCTAACGTAAGAAATCGGTATTTTTGTATTAAATCTCAAAAAATTAATTCATTACATTTATGCTAATTAGAGTATTTCTGTTATTTTTTTTTCTTCTTCCATCATTTTCTTCCGCTCAATGTGAAACTTTTGATCAGTTCAGCTCAGCAGAAGAGGATAGTCTAATGCGCTCATTTGTTATTTATCGAGATTATTTAAAAGAAGAAAAATTAGACCAAGCCTTTCCTCATTGGGAGAAAGTTTATCAAAATGCCCCTGCTGTTAATGGTAGAAATACCCATGTTTATACAGATGGTATGTTGTTTTATCTTCGAAAATTTTATCAAGAAAAAAATCGAAAAAAGAAAACTGAAATTACAGAAAAAATAAAACAATTAAATGAAGAGTTGCGGGAATGTTATCCAGATAGTGAGAAGGTGGAACTAGATAAAGAGATTCTTAAGTTTGTAGATTAATTCTAACATGCGATCAAAAGAACTAATTATAATGGATTTCGAACTATCATTATATGATGAAAGAATAGTTGAAGAATTAAGATTCCGAAAAATCAATGTATCCCATGATTATGTCGAATACCTTTTTGCACCCAACCAAACCTTTCGCATTAAAAAACAAAATAAATTTCTGCATAAACCAGTAGATGAACAACTGTTAATTATTTTTATCGATTTTTTTGAGAATGGAATTATTAGGGTAGAACTTATTATTCGGCCAATGGTTTATCATCAAGAAATCGAGATATTTAAAGATTTGGATTTTATAGATGAATTCTTGAGTTGCTTTTTAAAGAAAGAAGTATTTGCAATAATAGAAGAGTTGGCATTTAAGGGAATGATACAAGGAACCGCTAACTTTGATCCATCCGAATTAAGATCATCGAACCAATATTCTACTTTTAAACCAAGTATTCTAAAATATATTTCTGATGAGAATATCTATCAATTCAGAATTCCATCATTTTGGTATAGCTTAGCTAGGTCTTATATTTACAAAACCAAACCAGGTCATCCAAAAGGAATTCTTAATCAAATTAAAGACCCTTCATTTCTACGCCAAGTGAATTGGAACAAATTGGTAGAACATACCACCGAATATAAATCGATCAATAAAAAGCATCGAAAAAAGTTAGATGAGTTAGTTAAAGAAGCAAAATATGAATCGGCAGGAGCGGAAAGAGATACTTTTAATGCAAGAGTAAGAAAAATAGCGATGAGAGATTGGCCAGAATTTGAACAGTAGTATGGTTCCTTACATTAAGAAATTACCATCGCCAATTTTTGTCTTCGCAAGAACAATTAAGTGATTTTATTTTTTTTTTATTTAAATAAACCCTAAATTGCGAACAATATAACGTAGTTGTTTAAAATAAAATATTGTGAAATGATAAAATTCAAAGCTTTTGAGGCTCACTCAAAAGGAGTTTTTATCTGAAAATTTTTCTCAAATTTTCGATTGTTTTTCAAATTCTTAATCAACTTCCGCATAACCCCCTCAAAATTTAATCTACCAATCATCATTTTAAAACTAGTGCCCAAAACTGGTTGATGTTTTTCACTTTCTGTAAATACTAAACACATTTTTACCCTAAAAACAATTTTAGAGCATTACTCTAAATATTTCAAGACTATGTCTTGTTTTAAAGCGCTATGTCTTGTTCTAAAGATTTATAAGAGGAAATGAATATTCAAAATTTTAAATCAAAACTTTATTAAAATGGCTAACAAATTTACTATCAAAAAAACTTTAAATTCAACCATTAAAAAGTTGTTTTTTATAGTCTTATTGCTTTGTTCTTGCTCCATCAGTTATGGTCAATGCACCTATTCTGATCCTCAAAACCAACAAGAATTTGAGGCATTAGTAGCCATTTCTGATGCCAACCCTAATAATACGCTTCCTTGGGATGATTTATTGAACTCAACAGATTGTGATTTTTGTAATTTAGGTAGTGTTTTTTGTAATAATGATGGATATATTATTGCACTTGAGTTGGGTGGGTTCTCCTTAAGCATTCTTCCTCCTGAAATAGCTGATTTTCCTAGTCTCGTATCCCTTAATGTTGATAATAATAACCTTACAGACCTACCTGTAGAAATTGGAAATATATCTGCTTTAGTTAATTTATCAGTGTCTCGGAATCCATTAAATGGTTCATTACCTTCAGCATTAAATATGCTAAATAACTTAACCGTTTTTATAGTAATAAACGTGGGTTTGACAAGCTTTCCGTTATTCGATTTGCCTTTGCTCGAAACCATTATTCTAAATAATAACCCTATTACCACCATTCCAGATGGCGTTAGCATTAGTTATCCCAATTTAAATACGCTTCAGGCGAGTGGAAGTGAAATAAGTAGTATTTCGCCTGACATTGCTAACTTAACTTCGTTAGAATTCCTTGGTTTACAAGTAAACCAGTTAACTGAAATTATTCCAGAAATAGCTACACTTCCAAATCTTGCCACACTATCTGTAGCAAACAATAATATCAATTGTCTAGAACCTTTTGCTGCTGCATTTTGCAACTTTATTTTTTTTGGTATCTCCGGAAATCCAGTAGCAGAGGTAACGACTGTTGCAGACTTTTGCGCAAATCCAATAAGGGTTTGTGCCGATAATGATGGCGATGGTTTTACCGTTGCAGGTGGCGACTGTGATGACAACGACGCAACCATTTTCCCTGATGCCACTGAAATTTGTGATGGCATAGATAATAACTGTGATGGCCAAACCGATGAAGGGCTTAGTGATTTGGTTTTTGTTGGAAACGCACAATTTAATTCACAAGCAGAAATAGACGCTTGGCCAAGTTGTTATACTTCTATTAATGGAGGAATTTTGATAATTGGAGGTAATGATTTATCTCCATTATCAGGAATTACCTCAATAACTGAAGGTTTGATTATCAATGGAACCACATTAACCAACTTAGATGGTCTAAATGGCCTTACCTCTACTAATGGAATTTCTATCTCTAATAATAGTGAGCTTACTAACATAGATGGCCTAAATAACCTCACCACGAATAGCTTTAACGAGCTCCAAATTCTAGCTAACCCCTTACTAACCAATTTAGATGGATTAACAGCAATCAATGAAATTAGTTTATTAAACATCAAAGACAACCCTGCTCTAACCAATATAGATGGATTGTTAGGAGCCACATTGATTAATTTTACGATCATAGATAATAACGATGCTTTAACCAATCTAAATGGTTTAATAAATATTACGAATGAAGAAGTATTTTTCTCTATCACAAATAATGACGCACTAACCAATATTGAAGGCATAGCAGGAATTTCCTCTATTTTTAATGGTTTAGAACTTAGAGATAATTTGATACTAAATGACTGCTGTTCTATTCATCATCTAATTAATAATAACGATGATGTTGCATTTATTATTTCTGGTAACCAAACAAATTGTGAAAGCGAAACCGCGATCAACAATTTCTGTGATGCCGACGGAGATGGTGTAGCGTTTATAGATGGCGACTGCGATGATAATGACGATACTGTTTTTCCGGGTGCTACTGAAGTTTGTGATGGTTTAGACAATAACTGTGATGGCCAAATCGATGAAGGACTTAGTGATTCGGTTTTTGTTGGTGATGTAGGTTTTACCTCACAAGCTGAATTAGATGCATGGCCAAGCTGCTATACATCCATTGATGGAGATGTATTTTTCACTGGTGTTACTGACTTATCTCCATTTTCAGCCATTACCTCGATTAGTGGATTTGTAAATATTGCGGTAAATTCTTTACTTCCTTCCTTAGATGGCCTTGAGGCACTTACCTCAGTTGGTAATTTGAATATAAGTGATAATAGTTTACTTAGCAATCTTGATGGACTCGCAGGACTCACCACGATTGATGTTCGTGATCTTAATATCGAAGAAAACCCTTTACTCACTAATATAGATGGCCTTGCAGGACTCACCTCGGTTTTTAGAGATCTAACGATCGCTAATAATCCTATGTTAACCAACATTAATGGTCTATCAGGACTCACCTCCATCGGCGAATTTTTGACGATAAACCAAAATAATGCACTAATCAATTTAAATGGCTTAGAGACATTGGATTTATTTAACAACTTTGTTACGATCTCAAGTAACAATGCATTAATGGAGATAAATGCGCTCGCTGGGACTAATGTTAACAATTTATCTATTGAAGCTAACAATGCACTAACCAACATAGATGGCCTTGCTGGAATAACCAGTTTTGAAGTGTTGATTCTGGAAGATAATGCTGCACTAAGCAACATAGATGGCCTTGCTGGAATAACCTCAATTACTAATTTAATAGCAATCGTTGATAATATTGCACTAAATAATTGCTGCCCCATTCATGATATACTTATCAATGGTGGTGTTTCTGGTAATATTGAAATTTTTGGTAATCAAACAGATTGCGATGGCGAAGCTGCAATCAGCAATTTTTGCGGAGACGCCGATGGAGATAGTTTTACCATTCTTGATGATTGTGATGACAACGACGCAACCGTTTTTCCGGGTGCTACCGAAATCTGTGATGGCATAGATAATAACTGCGATGGCCAAATCGATGAAGGGCTTTCTGATTTGGTTTTTGTTGGCGACGTAGGTTTTGTCTCACAAGCTCAGTTAGATGCATGGCCAAGTTGCTATACATCCATTGATGGAGATGTATTTTTCTTTGCTGCTACCGACTTATCGCCATTTTCAGCTATTACCTCGATTAGTGGATTTGTAAATATTGCGGTAAATCCTTCACTTCCTTCCTTAACTGGCCTGGAGGCACTTACCTCAGTTGGTGGTTTGAATGTAGGTGATAATAATTCACTTAGCAACCTTGATGGACTTTCAGGACTTACCACGGTTGATGATGGTGAACTTATTATCCAAAACAACCCTTTACTCACCAACATAGATGGTCTTGCAGGACTCACTTCGGTTGATAGAGAACTATTGATATCTAATAACGCTATACTAACAAATATTAGTGGTTTATCAGGACTCACCTCAATTGGTGATTTTTTGACGATAGAGAGAAATGATGTACTAACTAGTTTAAATGGCTTAGAGGCATTGGACTTATCTGACAACTTTGTTGATATCATAGATAACAATGCATTAACGGACCTAAATGCGCTTGCTAGCACTAATGTTAAAAGTTTGTTTATTGATAATAATGCTGCACTAACCAACTTAGATGGCCTTGCTGGAATTACCGTATTTGATGTTTTGATTATTGCAGATAATGATGCACTAATTAACATAGATGGACTTGCTGGAATTACCACAGTTACTGACTTAATAATCGATGGTAACAATTCACTAAATAATTGCTGCGCCATTCATGATCTAATTAACAATGGTGGTGTTTCCGAAGATTTAATAATTTCTCGTAATCAAACGGATTGCGATAGCGAAGCTGCCATCAACGCTTTCTGTGATGCCGACGGAGATGGTGTAGCGGTTATAGATGGTGACTGCGACGATACAGACGCTACGGTCAATAGTTTACAAACCTATTTTGTAGATGCAGATATGGATGGTTTTGGTTCTGGTGTAACGCAGCTACTATGTAGCAGTACGGCCCCTGCCGGTTTTTCAACCAACGATACAGATTGTGATGATACCGATGCGAGGATTAATAGTCCATCGAATCCTACCTATGATGCCCTTGCAGCGATTTTTAATGCCAACCCAGGCAACACACTCGGATGGGATTTAACGGATTGTAATTATTGTAACTATGAAGGGGTAACCTGTGGTATTGAAGGGCAAGTGATTGCTTTAAATATGTTTGATAAACAATTAACAACTTTACCTACTGAGATTGGAAATTTGACGAATCTAATCACTTTAAATTTTGGAAGAAACCAAATAGTAACCCTTCCTTCTTCTATAGGAGAATTAACTAGCCTTGTTAATTTTAGTGCCAACGATAACCAAATACAAAATTTGCCAATTGAAATTGGAAATTTGATACTTATAGAAAATTTTGGAATACGTGAAAATCAACTTACTTCATTGCCAACTGAGTTTGGAAACTTAATCAATTTAAGAGGTGTACTCCTTGATGTTAACCAACTAACATCGTTACCTGCCTCAATTGGTCAGCTTGAAAATATAGTAAACTTTTCAGCTAGTCAAAATAATTTAACAACCCTGCCATCTGAAATAGTAAACTTAGCACCAACTATAGAAAGGCTAATTCTAACAGGCAATCAATTTCAAACAATACCAGTTGAAGTAGCACAACTAACTAATTTAACTGGTTTAAGTTTCGCTAATAATCAGATAGTATGTATTCCTCAAGAGTTAAATAATCTTTGTGATAATAATTGGAGTTTTGGAAATCCTACCTTCATAATCAATCCTTTACCTTCAGGTTTTACATGGGATAATTTCTGTATTAATGGTTTTGGAGGACCGCAAACTTATTATGAAGATAATGATGGAGACGGATTTGGAAATCCAAATAATTCTATTGAAACCTGTCCAGCACCTTCAGGATTTGTGCTCAATGACAATGATTGCGATGATACAGACGCTAGTGTTAATAGTTTACAAACCTATTTTGTAGATGCAGATATGGATGGCTTTGGTTCCACTGTAACGGAGATGCTCTGTAGCAGTACGCCTCCTGCTGGTTTTTCAACCAACGATACAGACTGTGATGATACAGATGCTACGGTCAATAGTTTACAAACCTATTTTGTAGATGCAGATATGGATGGTTTTGGTTCCACTGTAACAGAGATGCTTTGTAGTAGCACTGCTCCTGCTGGATTTTCAACCAACGATACAGACTGCGATGATACAGATGCTACGGTCAATAGTTTACAGAATTATTTTGTAGATGCAGATATGGATGGATTTGGCTCCACTGT
>JALZUU010000352.1 GCA_023300665.1 Saprospiraceae bacterium
GAGGTTCATAGCCAAAGCTATGATGCCGATAAATTTGTGAAGTATTGACAATCAATGACTTGTCCGTAACCATTGTGCTTCATTTTTAAACAGCTTCATATTTCACTTCGTTTTAAAATAGTGGTTTAACTAAATAATAGGGTTTGATAACTGAAGAATTCGTAACTTTCAACTAATTGTTGAACAAAAATTAAATGATATGCCTATTTCGTATGATGTTGAAAAAGATAGTCTTTACCTACGTGGATTAGAAAAAGGAATTTCTAAATCTGTCTGGAAATTTTTTAAAGCAGGACAATCAATTGAATTCATTGCTGAAACACTAGAATTAAGTACTCAACAAGTAAAAGGATATATCAAGGAATGGGAGGAGAAATCATAATCCACTCATTTCAACAAAATATATTAGAACACATTGCCTGTCAACTACCGTTTCCAAACCAAATCTAAATCTCCTTGTTCTTCTTTTAGAATATTAGCCGTTTTTAAATGATACACTACATTTTTTAAAATCTTATTACTGACCCATCCATGAATCGCCCAAGAGGTTTTATGATACCAGTGAGCGACATCGTTTGGTAAGATTCCATAGCGTTTAGCCACTAGATCGATATTATCATCTGATTGCATAAAATAATCACAACTATCATGAATCGTACGCAGCATCCGAATCAACGTTTCTGGCTTTTCGTCAATCGCTTTTTTTGTGGCTGCAATCATAAAACAAGGCCAAGGTGTGAGGTACTCTCCTACTCTTCGCAGTTGTCCTGAATCGACATAAGGTTTGGTTGTATATTTTTCCCAATAAAAAACATCCGATTCTAAATTGGTCAGCGAACTTAAAGCACCATCTAGATTTTTAATAATCTTAAATTGCTCGGTCTCAATCGTTTTTCCTTGGCTATGCGCATCCACAATCGCCATCAGATTAGATCCTGATCCAAAACGACTAATCGCATAATTTTTATCGTAAATATCACTATGATGTCTGAGGCTATTCTCAGATCCAGTATGAATCCCCCAAATCAGTGGAGAAGTAACATATTCGCTAATAATTAAAGAAGGATTTCCATTGGCGATATCCGTAATAATACCTTCGGTAAGCAGGATACAAGCATCTACTTCGTCATTGCGGAGCGCCTTGGTCATTTGCCCAGTGCCGCCTTTAAAGGTAGTCCATTCTAGATCAACTCCTCTAGCAGCAAACGCACCTTTTTCTTTAGCTAAATGAACAGGAAGGTTGAAGTGTTCAGGAACACCACCTAAGCGAATTGTTGTGTTTTTCATGCAGCTAAATTAAGGAAAAAAATAAAATACTATGATTCTATTTCCAGTCGTCTGGCAGACAGCAATAATATTGAGGAGTCGAGATTGTTCAGTTAAAGTGTGTCAGCGGGTGAGCCTTCCTTTAGGAACACAAGGCGTGGGATGGCAAATGACACACTTAATGGAACAGTCCCGAGGAATCTAGTTCGACACCTCTGTACATAATATTTTCCAAATTTTAGAATTTCAGATAGATAGGAATGAGCAGAATTAGTGAATAATAACTTCGGTAACTACCGTCTCTCCGATTTCTTTATTCATCATTTTGATAATTTTTTCTTTGCCGTAGTTTAACTCCTGTTTGAGTGGTGCAGAATCTATTTTGATGAATAATTTTCCTTTGGTAAGACTAATCTTCTTCGTGTACTTATTGATGCTTGGGCCCATGGTAGACTCCCAGATAGATTTGACCTTTAGCTGATCCAGCTTTGGTTTTAGACGCCGAGAATTCATCATCTCCGCCAGTACATCCTTTAATTCTTGATCGTTGTATTTTTTCATTCTAATTTATTCTACACTATCTTACCGTTCTCTACTGTAAATTTACGATAATTTGCCGCGTATTGCTCAACTATTTTTTCCAATCTATTTTCATGCGTATCCGTGATAAAAATCTGACCAAAATCTTCTTCTAATAATAACCCGATTAATTGAGATACCCGGTGACGATCTAATTTATCAAAAATATCATCTAACAATAGTAATGGTTTTCGATCTTTTTGTTGTTTTAAAAATTCAAACTGTGCTAATTTCAAAGCTAGCACAAAGGATTTTAACTGCCCTTGAGAACCAAACTTCCGCAGTGGGTGACCACCAATCGTAAATTTAAGGTCATCTCGATGAATCCCAACGGTAGTACGCTGAAGAATCCGATCCTTTTGTTCCGTCTCCGCTAGTAAGTTTTTTAAGCTTGCATTTTCTAATTTTGAAACATACGCACCTGCTACCACTTCTGCGTTATTAGAAATCACTTGATAAAAACGCTGAAAGACAGGAAAAAATTCTGTAATAAATTTCTTTCGCGCTTGGTAAATAAAATCTGCAGGCGCCAGTAATTGCTCATTATAAATTTGAATCAACCGATCATCAAAATAACCAGATTTACCCATTTCCTTTAAAGCAGCATTTCTTTGCTTAAGCACTTTATTATAAGTGATCAGCATTTTTAGATAACCACTTTCTAATTGCGATAGCGTATTATCAATAAATCGTCGACGCTCTTCACTTCCTTCCGAAACCAATTGCGTATCATCAGGAACAATCATCACCACCGGAATCTGCCCAATATGCTCCATGAGTCGATCATAAGCGACATCGTTGCGCTCAAATTGCTTTTTCTTTCCAGGAATCACTTTAGCGACCACTTTCTCCTCTCCTTCAAATATTCCTTCTATTCTAAAAAAAGATTCCCCCTGCCGAACCATCTGTCGATCATTGGTCCCAAAATTACTTTTGGTCATACAGAGATAATAAATCGACTCTAAAAGATTGGTCTTCCCCATTCCATTCATCCCCACGAAGCAATTCAATTGCGGTGAAAAAGACACTTTAAGTCCTTCATAATTCTTAAAATTCACCAATTTGAGTTCCTGCATCGTCATTCCGACAAAAGTAAGCAATGATGGATAAATAAGTTGGCCAACTTAGAAAATATTCTTAAAGGAAATACCAGCTTTTATTTTTATAGGCTAATAGGTCGTTTTCTATTTTGATTTTGGGTCTGAGAACCTTATCTTTGTGATTAACACTATAGAAGAATTTAAATTAAAATAACTTCAAATTTAATTATAGATATGGCCAAAGTAGCAGATAAGAAAAAGACCAAAGCTTCTAAACCGAAGTATTCTAAAGATTTATATCTCAAATGGTATGAGCAAATGCTCTTAATACGCCGTTTTGAAGAAAAGGCTTTAATGATGTATGGGCAACAAAAAATTCGTGGATTTTGTCACGTTTATATCGGTCAAGAGGCAATTACTGCGGGGATGGAATCTGTTTTAACAAAAGACGATTGTATCGTAACTGCTTATCGCCAACACGGAACAGCCCTTGGTCGTGGTGTTACACCAAATCAAGCAATGGCCGAATTATTCGGTAAAGAGACTGGAATTGTAGGTGGAAAAGGTGGTTCAATGCACTTTTTCTCAAAAGAAAATAACTACTTCGGTGGTAACGGAATCGTAGGAGCACAAATTCCAATCGGTGCTGGAATTGGTTTTGCAGAAAAATATCGAGGTACAGATAACCTTTGTGTGACCATGTTTGGTGATGGTGCCGCTCGTCAAGGAGCACTCCACGAAGCATTCAATATGGCCATGAATTGGAAATTACCTGTGCTATTTATTTGTGAAAATAATGGCTACGCGATGGGTACTTCTGTAGAAAGAACCAGTAATGTCGTAGATATGCACCGAATGGGTGACGGCTATGGAATGCCAAATGAGCAAGTAGATGGTATGCAACCTGAAACGGTCTACGAAGCAATTAGCAAAGCAGCGAAGCACATTCGTAGCGGAAAAGGTCCTTACTACCTAGAAATTAAAACCTACCGTTATAAAGGTCACTCTGTATCAGATCCTGCTAAATACCGTACAAAGGACGAATTAAACGACTATAAAGATAAAGACCCGATAAAAGTAACTGAAAGAAAAATTCTTGATAATAAGATGGCAACCGAAGCCGATATCAAAGCAATCAAGGATAAAATCAAGAAGTTAGTAGAAGATGCCGTGCAGTTTGCAGAAAGTTCTGATTTTCCAGATGGCTCGGGCTTATATGAGGACAATTATGTTCAAAAGGACTATCCTTATTTAGAGTAAACAGGCTTATTCGTTTATTTTATCCTAAAATAAGCCAACTAAGTGGATATATTGCCGTAGAATTGAGCGGTAGTATATCCACTTTTTTTATTTAAAAATCACGTATCGTGCAAAATGGAAGTATTCTAAGTACTTCTAAACTATAATTTTAGGCATTTTCTGAAAAGATTGCTTATTTTTGCGCCCAAATTACCATTACTACCAGCTTATATTAGTTGGTTATTGTAAAATCAAATCAAGTATCTCATTTATGGCAACTAGAAGAAACCGAACCAGAAAAAACAAGCAGGAGGAAGAAAACCTGGTAGACGTGGTAGAAACCCAAGAAACTCAATCCTCATCAGAAAGTTTTTTAGAAGATAATCAAAATACCATTTTTGGTGTATTAGTAGCAGCCGTAGTTTTAATCGGACTGTATATGCTTTACAGCCAATTTTACGCAGCACCAAAAGAAAAGCAAGCATCTGAACAATTGGCGCAAGCTCAATTTCAATTTGCTCAAGATTCTTTTGCCTTAGCACTAACCAATCCTGGTGGAGGCTATGATGGTTTTTCTAATTTAGCAAGCAATTTTGGTGGAACTTCTGCTGGAAATACCGCTGAATTATACGCTGGTATCTCTTACTTACAATTAGGTGAATTCGATGCAGCCATCGAACATTTTAAAGATTATGATGGAGCTGGAGAAATCGGGCCTATCCTTAAGAATGGTTTATTAGGGGATGCTTTTGCTGAAAAGAATGACCTAGATCAAGCACTTAGCTATTATAAAAAAGCAGCCAACGCTGGTGACAACCAAGGAGTTACTCCTTATTACTTACTAAAGCAAGGTTTGTTAGAATTAAAAAATAACAACAACGCCGCCGCTAAAGATGCTTTTACAAAAATCAAAGATAAATATCCAACTTCCCGTTTTGCTCAAGATGCTGAGAAATACCTCATGCGAGCAACTGCTGCTATGTAATCAGTAAGAGAAGATAGAAATAATAATGGGCGAGGCGGAACATTCCACCTCGCCCGTTGTTTTAGATATCTATTATTATTCCGCCTATTGGCTAGTTCTCGGCAACCAAAAGAAAAATAATGGGACTAAAAAAGAGGTTATACCAACAAAAATTGAAATAGAAAATGCAATTCAAATAAGGCATGAGCTACCAAATGCAGGTATAGAAATAAAAAATAAGGCAACCGAAAACAAAGGATAAAAGAAAATACTTGTTATCGCTGCGCTCTTCATATATCCTAACCACTTGCTTCCCTCATTCGAAAAACAAGTTGGAAGAAAGTAAAGCGCTAGTCAAAAGTGATTTGAGAAGTATTCATAAAATGGTTCTCGTTATAAAAGAAGTTCTGATTCCGACCTTGAGCTTTTTTCCATTCAGTGCATTAATAAAATGTCTTAAAACGAATACTGTATGAGCTAAACCAATACTAAATAAATAGTAAATGATTGATAATCAATTTTTTTTAAATATAAAACAGAACTCTAAAGCGAGTTTATTCGTTTTGACATTTTATTAGAAGTGCTGAATTCCAAAAATGCGACAGGCGGCAGATTTTTTGTTTCGTTTTTTTTCTGCCAAAAAAATGAACATTAAAAATAAAAATTATACGCAACCTGTCTAAATCTTGGAATAAATTAAATAACATAAAAAAATTAAGGTAAAAAGTGTCACCAACTTAGAGTCATTTTTTTATTTAATACAATAAGTCAGCCGCCTAAGGCTAATTAAATTTTTTTCATCACCTAAAATAACATCATCATGGCCAGTGCTTTGAAAAATCTATCGGAATACGACGATCAATCGCTTCCTGATATTACAGACCTAAAATTTGGTATTGTCGTTTCGGAATGGAACAAAGAAATAACGCACGCGCTCTACGAGGGCTGTTACGATACGCTCATTAAACACGGAGCTGCTACGGACAATATTTATACAACCCAAGTACCAGGTGCTTTTGAATTACCCGTTGGTGCAAAAATGCTCGCTGGTCGTCATCGCCTAGATGCCGTCATCTGTATCGGTTGTGTAATTAAAGGCGAAACCAGTCATAATGATTATATCAATACCGCTGTGGCGCACGGACTGACTACGCTCAGCATTGCTTCAGGCAAACCAATGATTTATGGGGTACTTACCCCTAATGATCAACAACAAGCAACGGATCGTTCTGGAGGGAAGCATGGTAATAAAGGAGTAGAAGCCGCGATTACCGCCATACGAATGGGCGCATTAAAAGAAGAATTGAAGACGGCTAGTAAGGGAATTGGGTTTTAATTAAATCCATTATCTAACAATTACAGAAAACGGGCAACATCTTAATGGATGCTGCCCGTTTTTCATTTAAACATTTTAAAATATCTCCTAAAGCGACACACGCTCTAACTTATCAATCGGTCGAACCCAACCGTTCGTATCTTCTACCGTTCCGGCTCGTAATCCATCAATCGTCGCTTTCAACATTTTTCCAATCTTACGATCTTCTATCGGAGGTAAGATCATCGTCAAATCTTTGTAAGTAATCTCGGATACGTGTGAAACCACCGCAGCCGTTCCAGAACCAAAGCATTCTTCTAATTTCCCTGCTCGGTAAGCTTCGATTACTTCATCGATAGGCAATCTTTTTTCAATTACTTCAATCCCTTTGTCTTGCGCAATTTGCATCAAAGTACGACGCGTAATTCCTTTAAGGATCGCACCATCTGCTTCAGGTGTAAATAATTTACCGTCCATCACAAAAAACAAATTCATCGTTCCAGCTTCCTGGATATATTTAAATTCTTTAGCGTCCATCCACATTACTTGGTCATAACCATTTGCCTTAGCATTGGCAGCTGGCAATAGAGACGCTGCATAATTTCCAGCAGCCTTGGCCTCTCCTACTCCTCCAGCCGCCGCTCTTACGTACTTATCTTCTGCAATCAAACGAACTGGTTTTGCATAATAAGGTCCAACAGGTCCTGTAAAGATGATAAATTTATAGGTATCCGAAGGAGCTACTCCGATAAACTCGCCATTTCCAAACATATAAGGTCTTAGATATAAAGCGCTTCCTTCTGCAGGCGGAATCCATTCATGCTCTAAGCCTACTAATTTTTCCACTGCCTCCACAAAATCAGCTTCAGGAAATTCAGGCATCGACAAACGACGAGCAGAAGCATTAAGCCGCTGAACGTGTAATTCTGGACGAAATAACATCGGCTGACCATCTTTGCTTTTTGAGGCCTTCATTCCTTCAAAAATCGCCTGACCATAATGCAAAGCCAAACAAGCTGGATGTACTTCAAAAGGACCAAAAGGAATAATTTGATAATTTCCCCACGCTCCATCTTTATAATCTGCAGTAAACATATGGTCAGAAAAGGTACGACCGAAAGGAATATTATTAAAATCAACACTCGAAACACGAGAAGCTGCAACAGGATGGATGGAAATTTTTGTCATAGTGGTTTTAATTTTAGGTTTGGAATCTGTACAAATTTACGTATATTTAACTTGAAAATCAAATTTAAATTCTGTTGGAGTCTCCATAAGGACAACTTAACAAAATTATATTCTACAAAAAATCATGAAATCAAATTTTATACTAAATCCTAATTTTTTCTCCACAAATTTATATATCGTATCTGAAGAAAAAAAAGTGGACTTAAAACTTTGGGGAAGCAACCAAAAACACCTAATTATCGTCTATCGAGTAGATAAAGGCTCGTTAGACAAGGCATTCTTGACGAAAATTCTAGGTGCTGTACAATATGATTTAGAACAAGATACAACATTAATTGAATTAACGGAAAATCAAAACTTTAGTTTTCAAAATATTTCTAAAAGCCTAACACCGAGACATTTAATTAGTTTAGGCATTCCTCCTAAAGCGCTTGGCCTTAATCTAAACAACCAACTATATCAACCAAAAAATATCGATAATTGTTGTTTCTTATTTACAGATAATTTGTCAGAAATAGCAGCAGATAAAAATAAAAAAGGGGCCTTATGGGGATGTTTACAATCAATGTTTATCACCCCAGAAAATGAGACGGATGAAAAAAGATAATAATTTACTTCCTACGCTGATTTTTGCGACTGGAAACGCTGGAAAAGCAAAAGAGGTAGGCGAACTACTCCTAGGAATTATGCAGGTAAAAAGCTTAAAAGATATTGGTTTTACGGAAGATATTCCAGAAGACCACCCTACTTTAGAAGCAAATGCCATTCAGAAAGCCCAACATATCTACGATCGCTACGGCGAAGATTGTTTTGCAGAAGATACCGGTATGGAAGTAATGGCCCTCAACGGAGCGCCAGGTGTATATTCAGCTCGCTATGCTGGTCCACAACGCAACGATCTTGAAAATATGGACTTGGTTTTAAAAAACTTAATCGATAAAGAGGATCGCAGTGCACAATTCAGAACGGTAGTCGCATTAATACTAAAAGGAAAAGTGCATACGTTTGAAGGAATTGTAAGCGGTAGAATAGCGAAAATTAAAACAGGCGAAAAAGGCTTTGGCTACGATCCTATTTTTGTTCCCGATGGTTATTCCATCAGTTTTGCAGAAATGGAGGCAGGAGAGAAAAATAAAATCAGCCACCGTGGAAGAGCCATTAAAAAGTTAATAAGCTTTTTAAAAGAGTAAACAACGAATACTTAAGTAGTTAGCTAGCTCTTTTTTTTGATCTTACTTTAAAACCAATTGAGAGAGACCACACATCATTAGACTTTATTCTATAACAGAATTATTTTTTTATGATTACTCCAACTTATAGTTTACCACTCATAACCCAAGATGCGCTCATTAGCGGTTGTATTTCTGGTAGAGCAGATTATCAAAAATTGCTTTTCCAAAAATATGCTCCAACGATGTTTGCCGTTTGTTTGCGGTATGCCCCTGATTATCACCAAGCAGAAGATTTCTTGCAAGAAGGCTTTATCAAGGTGTTTAATAAATTACATCAATACGCTAATAAGGGTTCCTTTGAAGGTTGGCTCCGAACCATCTTTGTCAATAATTCCATTGAGGCACTTAGAAAGAATAAAAAATGGTATGAGTTGTTTCCAGACGAACAATCACCACAACTCATCAGTACCTCTAATATTCTCGATCACCTAGCAACACAAGAGTTATTAGCGTGTATTCAAAAATTACCGGATGGATACCGAACGATTTTTAATTTATATGTAATAGAAGGATTCTCTCATAAAGAAATTAGCAAAAAATTAGAGATCTCAGAAGGAACTTCAAAATCTCAATTATCACGTGCTCGTGTTGCGTTACAACGAATTGTAAAAACTAGAGACAACCAAATTGAAACCCTATAACTCCATGAAAAACAACAATAAAAACAACCAAGAATTCGACAAAGCATTCAACGAACGCTTCTCAGATTTTCATTTCAATCCAGACTCCGATTTCTTTGATCGAATACAATCAAAAATGGAAAGTGAAGAATTTGACAATGAGGTAAAAGACCGATTTGATCAATTCACCATAACCCCTTCTGAAAAAGTCTGGGAATCTGTCAAACCAAATCTACCGTTGCATCTCGGCATTCGTATTCAATTACAACGACTAAGCCGTGTGGCTGCAGTCCTACTCTTTGCAATGACTGG
>JALZUU010000353.1 GCA_023300665.1 Saprospiraceae bacterium
GTTTTGGTGGCGGTGGTGGTGGAATAAATTCTAAGTTTAATTTTTGTTCAAAACTATTTGATGACGTGATTCCAACTGTATTAAATTGTAAAGTATCAGAAACAAATCCTTCCTTAGATCCGATTACCATATACGCCATTTCGGACTTCAGTGGGAATCCAAAAATATGAGACGCTTCACTGGTTTTATCATTGGTCATGCCCATTGTGTTATTAGTCATTTCCACCAGTTGTACACTTGCTCCATTCAGTGGTTTTCCATCTGCAAAAGTAAGCGCTTGTAGATCTAGTACTACTTCTTCTTTTGTTAGTTCCCAGATATCGGTACAACAAGTTTTACCTTTTAGTGACTTACCACCTTCACGATTAGAAACCAACGTACCATTATATCCATCTTTATCTATTGAATAATATAAATCATCCACCATTGAATTATAAGGTTTCCCAAGATTCATTGGTCCACTCCAAACACTACCATTCCATTCTGATTTAAAAATATCAAATCCACCCAATCCAGGATGTCCTTCAGAACTGAAGTATAAATTACCATCCACAAAATAAGGAGACTCTTCATCCATATCGGTATTGACAATATCTCCTAAGTTTACAGGGGATGTGAATCCGTCTCCTTGTCGAGTAGCATAATAAAGATCGTAACCACCATAGCCTCCATCCATATTGGAAGCAAAATAAATTACTTCATTACCAAATAGTTCACCAGCGGCAGGTTGACGAATGATATAGTCTCCGTTGATTCCAGGTACTTCGTTTGCTGGTGCCCAGCCTTCGTCCCCTTTATCACTGTAGTATAATTTACTTTCCATTAAAACATTTCCTTCTAAGGTAGCACGGGTAAAATACATCCGTTGTCCATCCCGGCTAAAAGAAATATTTCCAGTGTGATATCCTTCACGGTTGATATTTACACCACCGGCTTCCATGGCTTCTTCCCAGCCATCTTCTCCTCTTTTAGAAAGGAACAACTTGGAATGATAGTCATTATCTCTGCTTCCTAATTCTTTGATTTTATCTTCTCGCATTGCGGTAAAATACATTTCATCTTTAGAAGCCAATAATGGAGAATATTCAGAAGATTTTGTGTTTACTTTTTTCCCTGCATTTACAAGGCTTACTTCCATATCAGGCTGCATAGATTGCGCTAGTCTTGCGCCTTCAATTTCTCGTTTAGCCCGAGCAATATTTACAGGATCTTCTGATTCGCTGATATAAAGTGTTAGCTCTTCAATAGCATCAGGATAGTTCCCATTCATCTTGAGTGTACGTCCATATACATAGCGTATTTCAGGAAGAAATGGATTAGGTTTTTTACGAGACTTTCTTTCTACTACTCGCTTATACCAACGAGTAGCTTTGTTATAATCTCGTAAGAGAAAGTGTAGATCTGCAATCTGCTTAGCAACCGCTAGATCACGTTCTTCTTTATAGTATTTTTCATACCATTCTAAGGCTTGGTAATAATCTTTTTTAGCTAACTGCGCTTCGGCAGTTTCTAATTTTTGATTCGTAGTAGTTTGACCACGTAACGGTTGCGCTTCTACCTGAGAAAGAAATGCTAAACATAAAAAGCTTAAAAGTATATGTCTCATTTTTTATTTTTTTGTCCGTTTGGTTAAGGGATGAGTTCGTAATTTCATCCTTACAAAATTGTCTGTTAAGTTATTACAAAATTATAAACGTGGGCAAATAACCACGGGCTTAACGGTTGGGGCTTTAAATATTTTAATAATATAGCTTAAAGCAAATTCAAATGCTCCTTGTCCGTTATTAACATTAGAAAGATCTGAAACCGTAAAATCATAACTTGCTCCAAATCGGAAAGCTTTATAATCAACTCCTAGCAATACTTCGACAGCATCGCCCAATCTATAACCAGGTCCTAATTTAATGATCATCGGATCTTTGTCATTTAGCTTATATCCCAACATCGCTTGTACTTGTAATTCGTTACTTGTAAAAGCCTGATTGTATAAAAAAGTAGGCGAAAGCGTCCATTTGTCACTCATCGTAAAGTTAAATTGACCATGCAATTTAAAACCAAGTGGTAAATCTCTAGCTCCCTTTGGGGTATTGACCGTCTGGTTGTTGATAGAATAATTAGGAGATAATATATTCTGGAAAGATAATCCAATATTCAAATCCGTCAATTTATTTAGACGAGCGGTCAACAATACTCCAGCATTTAAATTAAAAGCACTGCTACTTGTAAAATCATCAGGAGTTGCAGCTGAATTATAACCCGCACCCTGTAAGTCCGATTCAATCCCATCAGCGAAAAGTAAATCTTCAAAAGTGATATCTCGATTCAATACTCCTCCTTGTATACCAAAGGAGAGTAAAGTATTTCCTTTTTTATCTAGCGCCTTATGATAAGCAATCGAACCGTAAGCGCCTTGATTGGTCAAAGAAGCAGAACCTGCTTCATCGGAATAAAGCATAACACCTATTCCAATCCAGTCTCTTTTACCTATGGCCACAATCGGCGCATCGATATAGAAAGAAGGAGTTGTATATCCTACGGTAGTCGAAGGATTATTTGGATTAAAACTCTGATCCCGATAAATTCCACCAATTCTAGCGGTACCGAGATATGCCCCCGTCAAAGCAGGGTTAAGTGTCAGTGGAGACATATTATATAAAGACCAGTGAATGTCTTGTGCAGAAATCTGCGTAAAAAGGCCTGAAAGTAAAAAAAGAAGGGTAAATTTTATAATTTTCATAAACACGGTAATTTTCGCAGTGAAATATCAGTTTTGTATAGAATTTTCATTTTAAAGTCGAAAGATATGATTTTTATTTAAAATTTCATTTATCTATAATCTATTTAGTGTTAAACCCTTTTGAGTTGCGCGTTTTTTTTTGATTTTTCTCTAAAAAGCGACAAAACAGGACAAATAATATGATTATTTAAGAGTATACGTTAAATCTGTAAATCTCGTTACATTTTTCATGAAGCTGTTTAATTTAATAATGTTCATTCAAAAGCTCGTTAGTGCTTATTTAAAGCGGAGACGATCTCTTCTATTGATTGATTTTTCATACATTTAAAGTGCCCTTTGGGGCATTTTTTCTTTCCTATTTTATCACAGGGTCGACAAGTAAGGTTGGGAACTTCCATATTTTCGTAGACGGTTTGGTAAGGATACATCCCTAGAACTGGGGTCGTATTACCCCAAATCACCACCGTTGGACGTTGAAAAGCGGCCGCAATATGCATCATTCCTGTGTCAGGTGTCAAAACTCTTTGCGCTTTTGCTAATAAAAAAGCGGATTGTCCAATGGTTAGCTCACCAGCGTAGTTTTTCACTTTTTTAGGGAATTCTTGGGCGAGATGCTCACCAACTTTGCGCTGATCGGGTCCTCCTATTAATAAAATCGGTTGTTTTAGGAGAGGAATCAGTTTTTTAAAGAGGCTTACTGGGATTTGCTTGGTAAAATGAGCGGCCCCTAGCACAAAAACCAGATATCCTTCCTTTTCTATCTCATCTGGAATCTTTACCTCATCTTCTGGTCCAAGATAGAAATCTAGTCCTTTTTCGTCTTTTTTGACTTCTAAATGAGTTACAGCCTGAAAATAACGGTCTACTATATGACTATCTGGGAGTTTATCCACTTTAAAGTTGACCAATAGCCATTTTTCTATATTATATTTGGGATAATGATAAGCTGGCACTCCTAACGCTAGCCGCAATCGAGCACTTCGTAAATTTTTATGAAGATCAATTAGGTACGAATATTGTTCTTTTTTTAAATATGTTATAACTTCATCTAAGTCTTTTTCAATAGTGTAAACTTTAGCAAGATGAGGATTATGATGAAGGACAGAAGCAAAGCGCGCTTTGGTAAGAAAATGTACTTCATAATTCGTTTGTTGCGCGATAGCCCGAATGACCGGAGTGGTCAACACTACATCACCAATTGAACTAAAACGAATAACCAGTACCTTCATATTAGATTTTATTACGCGTCAAAACGCTTTACCTACACAATATAGCCCAATTATTTTAACATTTGTTTGAGACTCCTAACCATCGTAATTTCGTCTTAAATACACAAAGTATTAAATCTAGACGTCGTTTAACAATTTCATACTTTCACCTAAATAATAAACATGCGATTTTCTCCCTTATTGCTATTCTTATTGCTATTTGCTGCCTGCAGTTCTAGTCGCTACATCAATCCAACCGAATATCCCGATGCCCGAATTAATTTTGGTCATGGTGGTGGTTTTAGTGGTATGGTCACTGAATATGTACTCTTAGATAATGGAGACTTATTAAAAAAGCTTACGCAAGTTGATAGTTTTGAAATCGTCACCACGATTGATAAAGATCAGACTACTCAACTATTTGAAAATTATAAATTTCTAAATATAGAAAGTGTAGACTGTAATGAACCTGGCAACATGTATCGTTATATTCACTTTCATCATGAAGATACCGATCATAAGATCATGTGGTCTAGCGGTCAGTATCCAGATCGATATCCTACATTGAAAATTTTTCACCAAAATCTTAATTCATTTATTCCTACTACTTCCAAATAATTTTTATTATGAAAAACACGATTACAATCCTACTGCTCACTTTTTTAGCACTGCCTGTTTTCGGTCAGTTTAAAATGACTCCACCAGAAGATATGGATCCACCTGCAGTCACCGACAAGTCGGCGATTCAAATTAATACAGAGGGTATAAATACCACTAGTACTCCTAATCTAGTTCCAAGTACTCCGTATGCGACCCTTCCTAGTATTGCGTTGAAAAGTTCTGAAACTTTAGACATCCTTAGAGATCTAAAAACAGATCGACCTATCTGGATCAAAGGAATTCCAGAAAATATGGATCGTGACAAAACGAGTACAGAAGAAAAAGCATTTGCTTATCTGGAAGCGGTTCAAGAAGTGATCAGTATAGATCAACCAGCAAACGAGTTTAATATTACCAATACACAAACGGATGCACAAGGACGTTTACATATTCGGATGCAACAATCTTTCGAAGGGGTAAAAATTTATGGTAGTGAAATCATGCTACACACCAATAGTGCAGCAGAGATTCATCTATTCAACGGTCGTTATTTTCCAACACCAACAGTAGATATCCGTCAGCAAAATTTTACGCAGACCGCAGCAGAAGAATTGGTAAAATCTGAAATCACCAAAGAAACGGCTTTATTGGAATTATCTCCAGAAGGATTAAAAATGATTGATGGTGAACCACTTAAGTCAACCTTAATGATTTATTATCCAGAAAATAATTTGGAAGATCCTCGATTAATCTGGCACGTAGAAATCATTCCAAATGTTACCAATCGTTGGGAATATTTTGTGGATGCCAATACAGGTGAAATTCTTTTTCATCATAAAAATATCTGTCAATTATTTGGCTGGCATGAAGACCATGACCACCATAGTTGCACAGCCAAAAATCCTATTATTTCAGAAGAAAAAATAGCAACATCAAATGAAATAGTCCTTAACGAAGAAACGGCTATAGCAGATGATTTAAGTAATGTATCCCGTCAAATTTCTGTTTGGAGAGATGGTAGCACTTATATAATGATTGACGCCAGTCGTAATATGTACAATGCCGCTCAATCAAATCTACCTGAAAGTGCGGTAGGGGTAATTGGCACCTTCGATGCAAATAATACGTATCCAGGACAAGGAGCTAATATTAATATTGTAAATCACGGAAACAATAATTCTTGGACGCGTAACGAAGTCTCAGCACATTATAATGCAGGAATTGCTTATGAATATTTCCGTACTGTTTTTGGAAGAAACTCTATCAAGGATCAAGGTGAAAATATTTTTTCTGTAATCAATGTTTCAGATGAGAATGGCAATGATATGGACAACGCTTTTTGGAATGGAGAAACCATGTTTTATGGAAATGGAAATCAAGCTTTCAGCGCACCGCTTGCTAAAGCATTAGATGTAGCAGGTCATGAAATGGCACACGGAGTTGTACAAAGTACGGCTAATCTTGTTTATCAAGGAGAAGCTGGTGCACTGAATGAATCCTATGCTGATATTTTTGGAGCAATGATCGATCGCGAAGATTGGCAGATAGGAGAAGAAGTTGCGAATCCAAGTGTTTTTCCAACAGGGACTATGCGAGATATGGCCAACCCAAATAACGGTGGAAACTCTAGTAATTTCTTCTGGCAGCCTGCTCATTATAACGAGCGTTTTACAGGTTCAGCTGATAACGGGGGTGTACATATCAACAGTGGAATTCCAAATCATGCTTATTACTTATTTGCAACTAGTAATGGTATTGGAAAAGCAAAAGCGGAACAAATATTTTACAAAGCACTTACTGACTATTTAGTGATGTCTTCTCAGTTTGTAGATCTACGTGTTGCAGTCGTTCAAGCAGCAACAGACATACACGGAAATGGTAGTGCGGAAGTCGCTGCTGCCTCAGCTGCTTTTGATGCGGTGGGAATTCCAGGTGGATCAGGAGGAGATTATCAAATTGATACAGACGCCAATCCTGGTGATGATTTTATCTTATGGTCAGATGATAATTTATCAAATATTAATACCTCTGCTCCTACTTCACCAGAACCGACATTATTAGGCGCTTTTACAGAAGATAATCACATCAGTCGACCGAGTATCAGTGATGACGGAACTGCGATGACTTATGTACATGCTGACGGATCACTTCGATTAATAGAATTAGATTGGAGTTCAGGAAGTCCGCAGATAACGGGTAATTTTAATCTAAATAATACAAGTACCTGGCGAAATATTGTCGTTAGTAAGGATGGTACTAAAGTAGCTGCTTTATTTGGAGACCTTAGTCAAAATGAATTTGATAATGAAGTATTAGTTTTTGATTTTATCTCTGAGGAAGGTGTTTGGTTTACTTTATCCAATCCGACGACGGCTAACGGTTTAAGTACTGGAGATGTATTATTTGCCGATGCCCTAGAATTTGATATTACAGGAGAATTTTTGTTGTATGATGCCTTTAATCAAATCCCTAGTTCTTTTGGTGAAGATATCGAGTATTGGGATATTGGAGTGTTAAAAGTTTGGGATAATGGCACCAATAGTTTTGCGAATAGTGTTGATCCTCAAATCAGTAAGATTTTTAATAATCTAGGAGAACAAGTAAGTGTAGGGAATCCTACCTTTGCGAAAAACTCTCCTTATATTATTGCTTTTGATTTTGTAGAATCGACTTTATCTGGAACTAATTATTCTGTTTATGGTGTAAATATTCAAACTGGAAATCAGGGCGTTATTTTTGAAAATAATAAACCTGGATATCCTAGTTATTCTGTCGATGATGACTTTGTCATGTTTAGTATCACCAATCAAGGTTCAGAAATCTTAGCTTTTACAGAAGTAGATGAAAATAAAACAACGGGAAGTGACGGTTTTATCTTGATAGAAAACGCTACTTGGGGTGCTTGGTATGCGATTGGAGAGCGAGATTTGGTGGCAACAGACGATTTAGTAAGATTATCTAATGAGTTTTCAGTGTTACCTAATCCGTCCGCTGGACGTCTAAACCTACGGTACTCAGGTACTAAGCAAACACAGGCAAGCGTTAAGATCTATGATGCCTTAGGACAAATGATTGAGCAAAGTAACCTGAGTTTAACACCGGAAAGCACCACGGCTCTTTTTGATCTAAGTAATTCGCCGTCAGGTAGTTATATACTCCAGATCACGACAGATGAAGGACAGGTGGCAAAACGCGTCGTAAAACAGTAGGTTTTCGCCTGAATATGTCCGCTACTAACTTTCAAATGCGGTACTTATTTTGTATATTTGAGATATTGAAGCTCTTTAAAAATGAAGCCTGCCTTCGTGCCTCTGGCAGGCAGGCACAATGGCTACGGATAATTCATTAATTGTCAATACTTCACAAATTTATCGGCACCATAGCTTTGGCTATGAACCTCAAAATTTGAATCGTCTTGACAATCAAGCACTTATCCTCACCTTTTGTGAACATTCTTAAACAACTTCATTAAAATATGAATACTAATTATTTAAACATTAAATTATAATTACAATGAAAAAATTCTTTCTATTATTTGCAGTACTTGGCTTATTTACTTTTTCAGCTAATGCTCAAAAGAAAGCTTGTAGCATGGCTAATAAGGCTTCTTGCGCCAAGACTTGTACTAAAAGCAAAACTGCTAGTGTAGCAGCCAATACTCCTGCTGCTATCTTAGCTGCTCAGGATGATAGCATTGAGAAGCGTGTTTGCTCTAAGAGTGGTGCTGTTAGTTATGTAAAGAAGAACGTATGTTCTCACTCTGGTAACGTTAGTTTTACTGATGTAGAATATTCTACTGAAACTAAGAAGTTTATCAACGTTTCACCTAGTGATATGGAAGTAAAAGCAGCTCCTAATGCTGTTAAAACTTCTGCTGCTCCATCTTGCTCTAAGTCTAAAAAAGCAAGTTGTTCTTCAAAAGCTAGCTGTACTAAAGGTAAAACTACTGCAGTAAAGACATCTGCTGTAAAAGCTACTAAAGTGAGCAAAGTAACAACTGCAAAAAAAGCTTGCTCTAAGAAAAGCGCTGCTTGTTGTGCAAAAGGCGGCAAAAAAGCAGTTAGTGCTAAACTTGTAAATAACGAGAAATAAGCTTAGTCTTAATTTTCGTCAAATAAAAATCCCGTCTAGGTTTCTAACTTAGACGGGATTTTTTTTATAAAGCTGTTTAAAAGCTAACAACAAAATACCAATATTTACCCCATGTATTCTGAGTAGCTAATTCCTTTACGGTATTTAGAAAGTACGTGTCGAACGGTACTAGAAAGGCTTTTAGGTAAATCATCGATTGGATACCAAGCTACCTTTTTAAATTTATGAGGTTCTCGTGAAATTGCTTCTCCTTTCCATTTAGAAGCTTTAAAATAAAGCACAATTCTAGAATCTTTTGATCTTTTCTTATGCAAACAGTGGACGAGTTCTAGATTTTTTTCTCGTAAATCAACACCAGTTTCTTCTAAACTTTCTCGAATCAATCCAGCTTTGGCAAATTCCTTTCCTTCTACAAAACCACCTACCATCGTATACTTACCCCCATTTTGGGTGGTTTGTTTTAACAGTAAGATCATTCCATCTTCTCTTTCTAGAATTAGACGTGCTTTTATTTCAACTTTGCATTTACCCATAAATTAGGATTTGATTTAATAAAAGGTAATTTAGTAACGCTTTACATATAATTATTAAAATTAATATATAAGACTTATTGGCAATAATAATTAATATTCCGCATAAATTTACATGATAATTACCCTATCTACTATAAAAAGATTCATTTTTGTTGTATTTTTCTAATTAAAACCAATTGGAAAAATCTTTGACTTCCTTTTTGAAAAGCTAACTTACTTGAGATATGCGTTATAATAATATTCTAGAAACCATTGGTAATACCCCTATCGTTAAAATAAATAAGGTATTAAAAAATATTCCTGCAACAGTGTATGCTAAGATCGAGTCTTTCAATCCTGGTCATTCTGCTAAGGATCGTATCGCACTCTTTATGGTAGAACAAGCGGAACGAGACGGACTGTTACGTACTGGAGGGACGATTATCGAAACTACTTCAGGAAATACGGGCTTTAGTCTCGCAATGATCGCCGTTATTAAAGGTTACCGTTGTATTCTTTGTGTACCAGATAAGATTTCTAATGAAAAACTAAACGCACTCAAAGCACTGAAGGCAGAGGTAAAGGTCTGTCCTAGTAATGTAAAGGCTGACGATCCTCTATCCTATTATTCTCAAGCAAAAAGAATTCATGCGGAAACGCCCAACTCTTTCTACGTCAATCAATATTTCAATACTGCTAACGCACTCGCACATTACGCAACCACTGGTCCAGAAATTTGGAAACAAACAGAAGGGAAAATCACGCACTATATAGCTCCTTGTGGTACTGGTGGGTCTCTTTGTGGTACTGGAAAATATTTAAAAGAACAAAATCCAAATATTAAAATAATCGGTGTAGATGCTTACGGTTCCGTATTAAAAAAATATCACGAGACTGGAGAGTTTGATGAAAAAGAAATCTATCCATACAAATTAGAAGCAGTGGGAAAAAATATTATTCCCGATAATGTAGACTTTGATGTCATCGATTATTTTGTAAAAGCAGATGATAAGACCAGTGCCTTTCGAGCACGTCAACTCGCAAAGAGAGAAGGACTTTTCGTTGGATACTCTAGTGGTGCTTCGATGCAGGGTGTTTTTAAAATAAAAGAAAAGCTAACTGCGAATGATTTTGTTGTAGCGCTTTTCCCTGATCACGGCACCAAGTATCTAGGTAAAATCTTCAACAATGAATGGCTCGAAGAAATGGGCTTTTTATATGGTACTGAGTATAAATATATGCTCCGATTACGTAAGTTTTTACGTAGTATATAAAGATTGAGGCCATTGGCTTTTGGCTTTTAGCCATTGGCCTTCTTAGCAGGTGATTTAACCCTAAAATGAAAAAATTCTCCTATGGGGATTATAACTGATCCTGACAAATATTTTGTAAATTTGCATAACCAAATTAACCGCAACTGAAATTGCGGTTTTTTATTTTAAAAATGTTGAGAGGAGCGTTAAATTTTCCTTCCGAATTTATGAGTGAAAAAAGCGACAAAGGAGCGTTTGAAAGAATAAATTCGGAATAAAGGACACCGAATAAATAACTGTCCGTTTTGACTTTTTTAAATTATTTTATGCTTTGTTATTTTTATCGGCAATCCAACAAGGATTATCTCAAAAAATGCCTCGCCTAAATCAATTTAAAAGTCGTCTAAACTGGAAACTTATTTAATCCGTGCCCTTAAGAAAATTTATGAGCGACTCGAAATAAACCTTCTATGAGAATATTAGTAACTGGAGCAGATGGAATGCTCGGCACCAACACCGTAAGGGAATTGCTGAAACGTGGTCATCAAGTCCGTGCTTTTTTGCTACCAGACAGTCCTGCAAAGACCCTAGAAGGTCTAACAATCGAAAAGGTCTTTGGAAATATTCTCCAAGAGCAAGATTTAATTTCTGCCGCAGAAGGTTGTGATGCCATCATTCACACCGCCGCCAATACCAATATTTGGCCCAATCGCTCAGAAATGGTTCGTCGAGTTAATATCGATGGCACCAAAAATATCCTCGCTGCGGCCAAACAAGCTCAAGTAAAAAGACTGGTTTATATCGGTACCGCTAATTCCTTTGGTTTTGGTTCTAAAACAGATCCAGGTCATGAAGGCAATTCTTACCAAAGTGAAAAATATGGTCTAGACTATATGGACTCAAAATACGAAGCACAACTGCTCGTCATCAAAGCAGCTCGCGAAGAAGGAGTACCTGCCTTGACGATTAACCCCACTTTTATGCTCGGACCTTATGATTCTAAACCAGGGGCAGGAGCAATGGTCTTGGCTATTTACCAAAAGAAAGTTCCTGGGTTTGCCGTCGGTGGTCGAAATTATATCTGCGTCAAAGATGTCTCAGTTGCCATCGCGAATGCACTAACTATGGGCAGAATCGGAGAGAGCTATATCGCTGGAAATGAAAATATGGACTACCGCGAAGCATTTACTAAAATTGCCAAAGTCGTTGGTGTTAAACCACCGAAAGTGACGATTCCTCCAGTACTAAGTAAAGCATATGGTTTTTTAGGAACCCAGTATGGAACGCTATTTAATAAAACACCCGTCGTTAGTTTGGCCATGGCACAGATTAGTTGCGATGACCATTACTTCACTTCCCAAAAGGCAGTAGAAGAACTGAAGATGCCACTGACCAATGTTGAAGAAGGAATTCGAGATTGCTTTGAATGGTTGAAGAAGAATGGGTATTGTTGAGTCTTTTTTTGTTTAATCGTTTAATCGTTGATTTGTTTAATCGTTGAAAACACATAAATGATGAATGAAATTCTGTCTTAAAATCATTGACTTATCATCTTAACCACAACTGATTATTTAAACATATAAAGGATTAAACACATAAACCCTAAACGATTAAACAAAATAGCAACATGCAGCAGAACTTTAAAAATAAAGTAGTCATCATCACCGGTTCCAGTATGGGAATTGGCAATCAGATGGCGTGGCAGATTGCGAAGAAGGGAGGCCGCGTGGTATTAAACGGTAGAAATCCTGATCGACTAGAGAAAGCAGGAAAAGAACTTGAAGATGATGGACATCAAGTTTTAACCGTAGCAGGAGATGTTTCCAAGGTAGCGGATTGTAAAAGATTGATGGAGGAAACGATCAAAGAGTTTGGGCAAATTGATGTATTGATCAATAATGCAGGTGTTTCTACAGAAGGGACGGTAGCAGAATTAGATGGCAGTGTAGTTAAAAAAATTATGGAGGTAAATTACCTCGGTTCGGTATATCCAACACAATCTGCGCTTCCATATCTAAAAAATAGCCAAGGAAGTGTTATCTTTATTTCTAGTGTTGCTGGAATTAGAGGTATTCCCAACTATTCTGTTTATAGTTCTTCTAAAATGGCATTGACTGCCTTAGCGGAAGCCTTACGAATAGAGTTAGCAAAAGATAAGATACATGTAGGTATTGCGTATGTTGGTTTTACGGAAAATGATCCACAAAAGACGATATATGATGCCAAGGGATTAATTGTCCCACAACCTAAAAGAGATTTTATCAAAGCCGAACCAGTAGAAAAAGTGGCTGGACGAATTATCGGTATGGTAGAAAATAAAAAATTCAAAGAAGTATTTACCCCACTAGGAAAACTAAATTCCGTTTTAAATAAAATAACTCCCGGGCTAGTGCATCGGGTTTTAAAAAGAAATTTTTACAAACAACAATAGCACAGACAAAGTGCTACTAAATTCAAACAACTATGGATTTATTTGAAAAGTTTAAAAATAACCGTGGCCACTTAGGAAAATGGGCTGATATCGCAGAAGGATATTGGATCTTTCCTCACTTGGAGGGAGAGCTCGGTAATCGAATGACCTTTAATGGCCAGGAAGTTATTTGTTGGAGTATCAACAATTATCTAGGTCTTGGTAATCACCCGGAAGTTCGAGCGGTAGATGCACAAGCTTCTAAAGATTGGGGACTCGCCTATCCAATGGGTTC
>JALZUU010000354.1 GCA_023300665.1 Saprospiraceae bacterium
GCAAGAGCAAAAGCAGCTGTTGGATACCTTACTTCTAAAGCGGGAATCAATGCAGCACGAATGACTTGGAAGGGCTATGGCGAAAGTCAATTAATTAATTCTTGCGAGAACCAGGTCGATTGTCCCGAAGCGTTGCACCAAGAAAATCGTAGAACTACCTTAAAAATTATTGGCTTAGAAAAAGATCCTTTAGCAGATAAATCACTGAAAGAAATTATTGAAAATGGTCAGATTGATTTATTGGAAACTAGTTAACTAAAAAATAACGACTCATAATAAAATTTTTATAGCAGTTGCATTTACGAATGTAGCTGCTTCTTTTTTATAAATTTATTTCAATAGTCAAATTTGATCACCTTTAGTAATAACACGAGTTTTATTTTCTTCCTTTATTTCAACACCAATTTTTTCCATGTAGCACGGATTTATTTTCTACAATGTTTGTGGTCTTTTATAAAGGATTGGTTATCATTGTGAAGACAATTTTAAATTATCTGATTTTTTATGAGGTTATTAATAACATATGTGAATCAGGAGTTGAAATTCTAGTCTATAATATGATTTTAGGTAGTTTTTAAATCCTGATTCGCATATCATGCTAAAAGATATACTGATCTTTTTCTTCTGTTGCTGTTTTTTTTCCTGCCTAGCACAGGACTTAAAATTTAATGTCCAGTATTTTAATAAGGATGATGGACTTACAGGACGAGAAGTATTTTCCGCCCATCAGGACAACCGAGGAATCATTTGGTTGGGAACAAATGGCGGATTGAATAGTTTTGATGGGAAAATTTTTAAGTTGGTTAAGAA
Organism: Saprospiraceae bacterium; assembly: GCA_023300665.1. Lineage (GTDB taxonomy): Bacteria > Bacteroidota > Bacteroidia > Chitinophagales > Saprospiraceae > JALZUU01. The sequence goes on from JALZUU010000354.1 coordinate 811, forward strand.
TTCTACTGATCAATTGTCATCTGGAGAAATCATTGGTATTAAAAAAACTGAAAATGGTAACCTTTGGATAGAAAAAAGATCAGAAGGACCTATTCTCTTTGATCCACAGGGTAGAAAAAAAATAACAAATTTTAATGGATATGAGTTGACTAAGGGTTTGAAAATTTTATATCCCCGAGGGAGAAGTTCCAAAATTTTTTTTAAAGATGAAGAAGGACAAATCTATTATTATGATGAATCAAAAGGAGTTTTACCTTTTGGAGAGGTTAAAATATCTCCCATAGATTATGCACGACCATCTCCTTGGAAGAATACGCTTTTGATTAACCAGGCAACATCTCAGCGGCAGATAGAGGTGAATGAGAAAGGAGAAATTTTAAAGAGTAATAGAACTCCAAGAATACAACATAGTGGTTATGATTGGGAGGAGAACTTTATGATGGTTTTCCACCGAGGTTTAAGGAACAGTATTAGATTAGATCAGAAATTATTGTACTTCGAGAAGGATGGATCTTTAGTGCCATTGTCATTAAAAATTAATAATAGACCTTTACGATTTGGTGACTTAAATTTAATCTTTCCGGAAGGTAAGCAGAATGGTTATCGATGCCGTATCAAAATGACCAAAGATAGTCGAGGGAATATTTGGTTGTCGGCTAATGAGAAAATTTGGTTGTTTGATAAAAATGGAGAATTTAAGGCGGATATGACCGAAAGACTAAGTCTCCTAACCAATAATATTATGTTAAGTGTCAATCATCTATTTATTGATAAAGATGATCGTTGTTGGATCAGTACTACTTATGGATTGTTTTTGATTCAAATTAAAGACAATCCTTTTGATCATTATTTAGTAGATAATAATAAATTTAGTACTCGTGCAATCACTGAGTTGCCCAATAATAAGTTATTGATTTTTTCCTATGGTGGAACACGGATTTTGGATAAAACGACGAAAGTCCCAGAACTTAAAATAGATATAAGTGGATATTCATTATTACAAGAAGAAGATACCATTTTCTTTACTTCTCATAGCCATAAATTAGGTCAATGGGTAGGTAAATCCTTTACCTATAATAATAGAACAATGCTAAAGCTAGAAGAAAATTATCTTGTGGTTCCTTACCGAGATCAAATAACGCATCAATTATTTTTAGGAAGCCATAAGGGATTATTTTTTGTTCAAAATGATTCTATTTTAAAATACCCAAAACTAAACCAATACCAAGATCTTGAAAATTATGAAATCACTTGTTTTTATCAGAATAAGGAAGGTATTTGGATCGGTTCTCTGAATGGTATTTATTTACTCGATCCTCTAAAAGGTATCATCAACCATTTTAATTTTCCACATAAACATATTAATCATATCCATGAAGATTCGGCAGGTGAATTCTGGATTGCGACGAACGGTGGCGGACTGGTAAACTGGAATCCATCAAAAGATAAAATACGGCAGCTTACTACCAAAAATGGCTTGTCACATGACGTAATCACTGCGGTATACGAAGATGAAAATGAATATCTATGGATACCGAGTAATGATGGATTAATGCGTTTTGATAAGCAAAATGATGGGGTAATGATCTTTAATGCAAGCGATGGAATCTCCCATCAAGAATTTAATCGCTATTCTCATTATCAAGCCAAGGATGGAAAACTTTATTTTGGAGGAATCAACGGTGTAAATGCTTTTTATCCAAGCGAACTAAATCTTTTGGAAAATGAGGCTCCTTTTATTGTTACAGAACTTCAACAATATGATGCTCAAAAAGGAAAATTAGTGGATAAGTCCCCTCAGTTTTTTAGGAATCCTATAGTTGAATTAGCACCAGGAGATAAATTTTTTACCTTGAATTTTTCTCTATTGGATTATGTTCCAGATGCTCATTTATTTGCTTGGAGGATTGATGGTTTTGATGAGGAATGGAACTTTCAACGCGAAAACGCTTTAAGAATAAATTCATTGCCACATGGTGATTATACCTTAGAAGTAAAAGCAAAAGGACAAGGAGGAAATTGGGCCAAAAATCAATTGATCATACCTATTATTGTCAGACAATCTTTTTATAAATCTTGGTTGTTTTTTCTTATTTGTAGCATTCTATTATTGTCCATTCTTTATCTCGGCTATCGAATTCGACTAATGAATTTAACAAAAAGGCAAACTTATTTGGAAAAAGAAATTGCGGATAGAACAGCAGAAATCAACCAACAGAATTTAATGCTAAAGAAGCTAAATTCAAACAAAGATCAATTCTTTAGTATCATCGGACATGACCTTCGTGGTCCCTTACTTTCGTTGAGAGGCGTTTCTAAAAAAGTGAATTTTCTAATTCAACAAAATAGAATAAAAGAAGTCCATCAATTGGGAGAAAATATCGAGCAGTCTACTCGACAGGTAACCAAATTGTTGGATAATTTACTGAAGTGGGCGTTGGTTCAAAAAGGGCAGTTTCCTTATCATCCTGAAGCGCATAACGTTACCTCTATTGTTCAAGAAATGATTGATGTTTATCAGTCTGTGGCAGATATCAAAAACATTGCGCTAGAGAATCTAACGAAAGCCGATCATCAAGTTTTTGTTGATCGAAATGCCATCAGTACGATTGTCAGAAATTTGATTGATAATGCGCTAAAATTTACAGATCAAGGAGGTAAAATTCAGATAAAATCGACCATAGTTCAAGAAGAAATCCTCCTAGAAATTACCGATACAGGCACTGGTATTTCTCCAACTATATTATCTAATATTTTTGAATTTAATGCTGATAGAAAAAAAAAAGTAAAAGGCACAGGACTAGGATTGGTACTATGTAAAGATTTGAGTGAAATGAATAAAGGAAGCATCGAGGTTGAAAGTAAACTTGGAAAAGGGAGTAAATTTCTTGTGAAAATTCCTAGTGTTGAGAACCTACTAGCAGGTAACTAATCACCACCCTTACTAATAACACGGATCCTATGTTCTTCCTTTACAGTTAAATAAAATTTAGGGTCAATTATGTTGGGCACTAGTTGCTTTTTTACAAGGTAGTGAGAAATAGCGATGGGAATCACCTAAAGATAAAAGTAGAAGGGAAAGAGACCGCTGCTAAACATTTGAGTGTAGCAGCGGCCTCTGGTTAATTGATTATTATTTTAATTTATTTTCTTAATTTTTGAATAAGTTTTAGGGCTGCCTTGGTCTTTTTTGTTAAACCAGCAAAATCACCTTTTTCTAAAATATCTTTTCCAATCAACTTCGATCCCATTCCTACACAAGTAACTCCTGCCGCAAACCAAGCACTAAGATTTTCTTCGGAAGGCACTACGCCACCTGTTGGCATAATCGTCGTCCAAGGTTGTGGTGCTTTGACTGCTTTGACAAATCCAGGACCATAGACACTTCCAGGAAATAATTTTACGATATCACAGCCCATTTCTTCTGCTTGACCAATTTCTGTCAAGGTTCCACAACCGGGCATATAAGGTATTTTTCGTCGATTACAAGTTCTGGCAATATCTTCTCGAAAGCTGGCAGAAACAATAAAGTTTGCCCCTAATTGCATATACATTGAGGCGGTCCCTGTATCCGTTATTGAGCCGATCCCCAGAATCATTTCTGGTAATTTTGCTTCACAAAACTTATTCAGTTCACCGAAAGTTTCATGGGCATAATCCCCTCTATTGGTAAATTCTAAAACTCTTCCACCCCCTTTATAAACTGCCGTTAATACCTTTTTACATAATGCTAAATCCGAATGATAAAATAAAGGAATCATCCCTTGATCTGCTAATGTTTGTAAGACTGTTAACTTAGTAAATCTTGCCATTTTTTAAATTGATTTATTTTGAAAATTATTATTTGAAATAGAAGCTGTTTAAGAATGTTCACAAAAGGTGAGGATAAGTGCTTGATAATGTGGGCGATGCTCATTTTTCTCTTAATAGCCTTAGCTATTGAGATAAAAA
>JALZUU010000355.1 GCA_023300665.1 Saprospiraceae bacterium
TCAATAAAAAACTTACTTGTTTTGAGGCCTGCGGCGGCTACGCCAGCTAAAAATAATCCAGGGATATTTGTTTCTAAAGTTTCTTCGTTCATTTTAGGTGTTCGGAATTCATCATCATGAAATTTGAGACCTATTTTTTCAAAAAACTCATAATCAGGTCGATAGCCGGTCATTGCTAAAACAAAGTCATTTTCAATCGTGATCGGACCTTCAGGGGTATTTAAAGTCACAGTGTCTTCTTTGATTTCAGCGACGGTGGTATTATAATAAGCTTTGATACTCCCCTCTTTGATTCGATTTAGGATATTTGGTTTAATCCAATATTTAACCCGACGACTTAATTCATCACCTCGGATGGCCATCGTTACTTCTGCGTTTTTATAATAGGTTTCCATCGCCACATCACAGGCCGAATTCGCCGCGCCTACCACCAATACTTTTTGACCAATATAATAATGAGGTTCATCGTAATAATGTTTTACTTTTGGCAAGTCTTCTCCTTTGATATTCATTTTATAAGGCAACCCATAAAATCCAGTGGCTAGAATAACTTGTTTAGCCTGATATTCTTGCTTGCTACTGGTTATATGAAAAACACCTTCTTTTTTCTCAATATTTGTTACGGCTTCAAAATAATTTACGTTCAAGTCGAATTGTTCGCGTACCCGACGAAAATACTCCATGGCTTCTCGACGAGTTGGTTTATCTCCATGAGACACAAAAGGTATATTTCCTATTTCTAACAAATTAGAAGTAGAAAAGAACGTCATGTTTACCGGAAAATTAAAGACAGAATTTACTAAAACTCCTTTATCCAAAATCAAATGAGATAAACCATTTTGCTTGGCCACTATACCACAGTTTAACCCGATGGGTCCTGCTCCTACGATTAATATGTCAATCATTTTTTCTTTTTTTTTGAAAACACCTATAACAAATACTGCGACCACTCTGTGGTCTACAATCGTGGGTTTGCCTTTGGCTAACATAATGTGACCGCTCTGCGGTCATTTTCTCTCTGAAAACAATGATCTCATGACTGTGTTCCGAACTTGATTCGAAAAAGATCAAAGTTTTGCATCGAAGGTTACGACCGCAGAACGATTGAATTATTTCGTGAAAAATGCAGAAGTTTTTTTCGTTAATTGAACACCTTAGCTTCTGGCTATTTGCCCCCTATAATCACGGACTAGTGAAGATGGCAAATAGTAGTCATGCAACATAAATCATTTTGCCCACCAAACTACTCCTTTTTCAACATATCCAAACTTTAAATGTTCGAAATTATCCATCAGATAAAAAAATATAACATGAACCAAGCCGGGTTAATAGTTTGAAATTTAGGATCTATTACTCGTTACTTGCTTTTTGCCCATTTCAATCGCGATTGAAGTGAGCAAAAAGCAAGCAGCAAACGGCAAGCAGCAAAAGAAATACACTTAAAATTGCCTATATTTGCGCCAAAAAACTCAATTATGCTACGTATTTTCTTCTTTCTATTCGCTGCTTGCTTCATGGCTTGTAAAGGTGAATCCCCGTCTACCTCTACCCATACTTCTACTGAAAGCGCACCTACTGCCGATACCTTGGTACATGAAGGAGAGGTTCATTTTAAAAATATGCAGCAGCTCACTTTCGGTGGTGATAATGCCGAAGCTTATTTTAGCTACGATAATCAACAACTTGTGTTTCAAGCGTCTAATGAAAAATGGGACGCAGATTGTGATCAAATTTTTGTGATGCCGACAACAGGCAATGGTGGCAAAAAAGCCAAACTGCTAAGTACGGGTAAAGGACGTACTACTTGCTCTTATTTTATGCCAAGTGGAAAGGAAATTGTTTATGCTTCCACGCATTTGGGTAATGAGGCTTGTCCGGAAGTTCCTCGAAGTGTAGATGGGAAATATGTATGGCCTGTTTATAGTGATTTCGATATTTTCTTGGCAGATATGGATGGAAAAATTACCAAGCAATTAACGACCGAACCTGGTTATGATGCTGAAGCTACGATCGCTCCTGATGGCTCAAAAATGGTATTTACTTCTACGCGTTCTGGTGATTTAGAATTGTACACAATGAATCTTGATGGTTCAGATGTGAAGCAGGTTACCAGTGGTTTGGGTTATGATGGAGGTGCTTTCTTTTCTCCAGATAGCAAGGAACTTATTTTCCGTGCTTCTCGTCCACAGACCCCAGAAGCTCAAAAAACGTATAAAGAATTATTAGCCAAAGGGGTTGTTCAGCCAACAGATATGGAGTTATTCATTTGTAATGTTGATGGTAGTAATTTACGTCAAATCACTAAACTTGGTGGTGCAAACTGGGCACCTTTTTATCATCCATCTGGAAAGAAAATTATTTTTAGTTCTAATCACCACGTAAAGTCTGGCCGTCAGTTTAATTTATTTATGATCAATACGGATGGAACGAATCTTAAGCAGATTAGTTTTGATAAGACCTTTGATGCCTTTCCAATGTTTTCACCGGATGGTAAGAAAATTGTTTTTTCTTCGAATCGGTATAATGGTGGCACGAGGGATACGAATGTTTTTATTGCGGAATGGGTGGAATAAGGAAAGGCTATTGGCCTTTAGCTAGCGTCCCAATTAATGAAAAAAATAACTAAATTTATTCATTTAAACTTTTCAATAATTTCGACCTTTTCTTTCTTTTTCTGTTCATTTTTTTGGCAGAAAAAAAACGAAACCTGCTTGCGTTCCGCAGGAAGGCAGGCAAAAAATCTGCCGCCTGTAGTATTTTTCGAATTATCTGACCCGCCCGCTTAGCGGTTCATTCACTTCTCACACTGTC
>JALZUU010000356.1 GCA_023300665.1 Saprospiraceae bacterium
TCCAAAACCCAAACTTACTTCACTTCGAAACTTATCTGCATCTGAAAAATTAACACCAATTGGTAAGATTTTTAGATTGGTAGTAGGATCATTCTCATAGGTACCAAAGGCCATTTTGGCAAATCCTTTCGTCAGCGATCTTAATTGCCGAGCTTGAATGCTACTTCCTTCTGGCATAATAAGTACTGATCCATTTTCTGCAAATTTTTTATAACAATAATCAAAGGTGCCTACATTAGATTTTCTTTTTTCAAAGCCACCATCTTTTGCTCGATAAAGTGGAATTATATGAAGTGATTTTAATATGGTGATAAAAGGACGAACAAAAAGTACCCCTTTAGCTAGAAAAAACAGGTCGCGAGGTTGGTAGCAAGCCATAAGGCAAGGTTCGATAAAAATGGTAGGATGATTAATGGCCATTATAACAGGGTCACTCTTTGGAACCCGATCAAGGTGTACCAAATGAATTTTTGTGAACCAGAATTTAAGCGCTAGTCGCGCCAAAGGGCGGACTATATAATAGAGCATATTAGATTGCTATTAACCAAATGAACTCGAAATTTAATACTTTTTAGCCTTAATGAAAAATTAGGTGCAAAAATAGTAGTCAAACTACTAATCCTAATTGAAATTTTACGATTAAAGGATCATTACTATTCCCCATTGGTTCTAAGATACATAGGTATAATAGTAATTTAAATTTATAGTAAAGAAAATTACGTTTGAGTAAACTATTTTATTAAAAATTGCTAATTATTTCCTAAACTTCTTAGTATTACCCTCATTTTATAAGCTTCGCACTATCTTTGCCGTTATGATCTACGGAAATTTTACCATCTTCATGAAAATAAAAATGATGAGATTCTTTACCAGTTTTCTACTTTTCCTCCTCTGTTTTGGCCTTAATGCGCAAAATATCGTTCCGAATGCCAGCTTTGAGACTTCTAAGAAAAAGCCAAGGTTTATGTCCTCTACTGGACGGGATTTTGAATCGGCCATTTATAAATGGACGGTACCTAATGAGGCATCAACTGATTTGATTTCTCCGAGGTTTGATAGTAAAAATCTGACGGTGATCCCTCCACGAACTGGAAAGCAAATGATTGGTATTGTGGTAAATGGAGATTATTGGGCAGAATATGGTAAAGTAAAACTTTTAAAACCCTTAGAAAAAGGAACGGAATACTATGTTGAATACTGGATTTCTATGCCTACCTATTATTCTAAAAACAAACCAGTTCCTACCAACCTAAATGATCATTTTGGTCTTTTCTTTTCAAAGGATATTTACAACGGAGACAAGCGAATTTTGACAGCAAAACCTCATGTTGGTGCCACCTCAAACGATGTTGCTCGCCCTGTAAAGTGGACCAAAATGACTGGAAAGTTTATTGCTAAAGAGGCCGCAACCCATTTATATATCGGACAGTTTTTAGATGAAAGCGATCCAGGAAAAATTGCCAAAGGATACTTTTTTATTGATGATGTATTTGTAGAAGCTTTTACTAGTAGCGCGGTTGATTACACGCCAAGTCGTTATTATTCCATTAAAGGATCTACTGCGTCTGTGAATATTGATAATATCTATTTTGAAACAGATAAGTACGAATTACTTTCTAGTTCTTATGGTGAATTAGACAACCTAGTAACAATTCTAACAAAAAATCCAACTTTAAAAATAGAAATCCAAGGACATACCGATGATGTAGGTTCAGCGGAACATAATAAAGAACTTTCTTATAATCGGGCAAAAACCGTTTATGATTATATCAATAATGCTGGAATCGAAAAAGAGCGACTTGCATTTGAAGGATATGGTATTACTAAAGCAATTGCTTCCAACACTTCTGAAACTGGTCGACAAAAGAATCGTCGGGTAGATTTCGTGGTAGAAGCTGATCCAGAATTAGAAGACAGTCGAGAGATGATGGCGCCAGAATTTATTTATAAATTTTCTAACCAAATATCTCCAGATAAAAAAGCGCGTCATAGTTTTATTGGACGCTATGTCAACAAATGGAATTGTGATGGTCGTTCAGATGAAAAACCAAAGACGGTCGAACTAAACCAGTTGAAAAATAGTCGCCCTACTTCTGCGCGGGCGCATATAAATAAAATTGCAAAAACCGAAAAGGCATTATTTTTTAATGAATATCCAGATCATCCTCAAAACAGGGCTTTTATCAGTACGATGCTAGATGATTTATATGCTGCTGGTTTTACTTACTTTTTCATGGAAGATGTGGTAGCAAGTGACAAAGAATTAAATAATCGTGCCTATCCAGTTATCAATACCGGCTATTTTGTGAAAGATCCTGTTTATGGAGATATGATCCGACAAGCGATGCAAAAAGGTTTTGAAATCGTTTCTTATGAGCCTTCCAAAGCGCAGATAGGAAAAGCCATGAGTATTGTCAAAAGGTCTGCTAAATTTTCTGATCCTGCCCTACTCCAACAAACCGCTAAAGATTGGGCACGAGCCATGAATATCAATCGTATTCTGAAAAAAGATCCATCTGCAAAAATTGTGGTGTTAACCAGTAGAGGAAATATCAAAGAAGTAAACAGTAATGGTTTTAAAACCATGGCCAGTTGGTTTCAGAGCTTTACCAAAATTAATCCTGTAACCATAGATCAACGCACTTTTACAGAAAAATGTAAAATGGATGAAGACCCGCTTTTTGCCGTACGTACGGTAAAAGAACCTTCCATCTTTTTCTATAAAAACAATCCTTTTATCAAACAAGAAAAAAATACCATTACAGAAACTACAGGTAAATTTGTCGATCTACAAATATTCTTTCCGCGCAGTTCTTTTCGCAATGACCGTCCCACTTGGTTAGAGATGAATGGCTACCGATTACATCAAGAAGTTAATCCAGATAAATATGGAATGGGTAAACCTTGTATGGTCATGGCCTTTCGAGCGGATGAAGATATGACTTTTGCCGTTCCAGTGGATGCTATTGAATTAGGAAATACAGGAACTCGAACTTCTTTGTTATTACCAACCGGGAGTTATACTTTATTACTAAATGATGGAAAACAGGCAAAGCAAGTCGATTGGGAAGTTAAGTAATGCCCAGCTAATGAGGCTTGTCATTCAATAGTTTGTTAATTTCTAATAGGGATATTTGTACTAAAAAATAAGCCAGTTGGCGATTAGCCAGTTAGCTTCTCTTTATCGTGTTTTACGGATAAGAGAAGCTAACTGACAAACAGTCAAAAAACGTCCTAATTTGAATAATCAATCAAAAAAATAACTTCGTAAAAAAGGTACAGAATCCTTGTTATGATCTTTAAAAATCATCGTTCTATGGATTACTAATTTAATTTAGTAATTTACGTTGTATGAGTACCACTTATTTTTCTAATTTTCTCGAGTCCACAAAAAAACAGTTCACTTATTATCGCCTACTAGGGAATCGTACTTTTGATCAAGTATCAGATACTGATTTATTTTGGCAGTCCCCATCAGGAAACAATTCTATTGCGATTATTGTCAATCATATGCACGGAAATATGATGTCAAGATGGACAGATTTCTTAACTACAGATGGTGAAAAAGATTTTCGAAACAGAGATCAAGAATTTGAAGATCTTATTAAAACCAGAGCGGATTTAATGGTTAAATGGAAGGAGGGTTGGCAAATACTTTTTGATGCTTTGGATAGCTGTAATGAAGAAAATTTTAATCAATTGGTTTATATTCGAAATCAAGGGCATACCATTACAGAAGCAGTAAATCGACAACTAGCACATTATGCTTACCATGTTGGACAGATTGTTTTGATTGGTCAAATGCGATGCGGAAAAAACTGGAAAAGTCTTTCTATTCCAAAAGGAGCTTCTAAGGATTATAATAAAATAAAATTTGCAAAGCAGAAAAAACGAGGGCATTTTACGGATGAGTTTTTGGATGGGGAAATTGGTAATGAGTAGTAATGAATAATGATTTAAATAAGAATTAATAATG
>JALZUU010000357.1 GCA_023300665.1 Saprospiraceae bacterium
GTTTCTTGAACTGGTAAATCGTCTTCACAATTAATACTTGATATTGTCGATGGTTGAGTATCAAACTCTGGACCTTCATTATCTGCTAGAACATTAAATGTTTGAGTGGTTTCTGTCGTATTCCCACAATCATCTGTTGCGATCCAACGGTAAGTAACGGAATAACCGCCACAGTTATCTACTACAAACGGATCTACGCTTGTAGTGACCGTCGCCATTCCACAAGCATCTGTGGCTGTTAAAGTTTCTTGAATTGGAAAGTTATCTCCACAATTGATATCAGAAATCGTTGCAGGTGATGCATCGAAAACTGGACCTTCTGTATCAGGAAGAACATTGAAAGCTCTAGTTACATTTCTAAAATTCCCACATTCATCTTCTGCTCTCCAACGGTATCTTACTTGATATCCGTTACAATTGTCAACGGTAAAGTTTAAAATTATTGGCGTTACTGTAGCAGTTCCACAGTTGTCACTGGCAGTTACTACTTGTTGAGTTGGTAAAGCCTGTCCACATGGAATATTACCGATACCAGATGGATTTGTATCAAAACTTGGTCTTTCTCCATCAGGTAAGACGTCAAAGCTCTGGGTTACTTCAGTAGAATTATTACAATTATCGGTTGCGATCCAACGGTAAGTAATGGTGTATCCATCACAGTTATCTTCCGTAAAAGGATCTACTCTATGAACAACAGTTGCAATACCACAACCATCAGTGGCAGTTAGCACTTGTGGCGTCGGTAAATCATCTCCACAATTGATATTAGGAATTGATGCTGGTTGTGCATCGAATGAAGGTCCACCACTATCTGTTACGGTGATGTGTTGTCCAGCAGAAGAACTATTTCCACAATCATCTGTGGCAACATAATATCTAGTAAAAGATTTAGGGTTAGTACATGCGGTGTTAATATTTACATTATAGTCTAAAAAGGTAAATCCACCGGTACCTCCTCTTACTACAGAAATGGTCCAAGTCCCGTTTAATTCGCCCGTAAATTCACTAAAACAATTTACAAAACTGGTAGCATCTGGATGACCAGTAGTTGTTCCACCATGAGGCGTAAAATTTCCATCTCCTTCTGGAATAAACTCATCATTATTCCAAGTAGGATGATTGTTTGCGCAGTCATAAAATGTAGGATTATAAACCTCAAATCCAACATCACCATCAACACATTCACCCGTTGCACAGTGATCACCTACTAAAACAATCGCTTCTCCGTTCGGAGCAATTAGCAAAAATTCAGCTCTTCCTTTTCCAAAACGTGTTTGAAAGTTGATGGTGATATCTTGGAGGTAAGATGCATTTAGGTTATCGTATCCCGTCAAATCAAAAGTATAAGTAGAAGCAGTATTTGTAATACCCGCGTTTGGTGTACCTGTATAATTATCAGTATCTACTCCAGGATCTGGAAGGCTCACATTGGTAATTGTTATGTTAGAACTACATTCATCAGTCGCCGTAACTGCAGCAGGTCCTGGAATATTTTCACAATCTACAGAAATATCATTGGGTACTCCCGAGATTACTGGATCATTGTCATCTACAATAGAAATAACTTGAACAGCAGTGGCAGAATTACCACATTCATCTGTTGCAACCCAAGTTCTATTAATTATTTTCTCACTATCACAACTACCTGGAATTTCATTATCACGAAAATCCAGTATTACAGGATTAGGACAGTTATCAGTAACTGTTGGTCTTAGTTCAGGTGGTGTATCTGTGCAACTTACTGGTGGCACTACAGGAACATTCGTAAAAGTAGGAGGTGTATCCTCACAAGCAATGAATAATAATGAATCTTTATTATTTTCAAAATCACATTCTCCAACTGATGTAGTTGGAAAATCATTATCTAAGTTAAAAGGTGTCGTTAATGAACCGTCATCATTCCCAACTATATAAATAGTAAAAGGAGGGGTAAATGCGGAGAAGTCCATTGAAAACGTTTGCTGAATAGATGAACCAGGAACTATAGCCTCATCCGTATGAAATGTATCCACTAAAATGGCTGGAGTTGTTTCAGGATCTCCAATATAAACAGCTACTGCTGTTCTAGGAGGAAATGTTAAATCACCATCATTATCTAATTCAACATTAATAATAATATCAGATAAATCACTATCACATTCATCTCTTTCAATGTCGAGTGCATCAGTCTGAATGTTAGCAGATGGGAATATAGGTTCACCATCATTATCAAATGGTCCAACTTGTTTTAAGAAAATATTTAATCTACCTGTGGATCCAGGTGGAGGATTACCTACCAACTGGTGCTGTTGCTGTTGGATAGGTACCGTCATATCATTATTGATATTAACGATAAAATATGGATATTGATTCCAGATATTTCTGGTAGGAACCCAAGGAAAGTCTTGAGCATGGAAGATTTTCATTGGACCAAACCGTTCATAAGTTCCTTCACTACAAGAACAAGCAATTTCAGATTCGTTGTCATTATCTACGTCTACCACTATCGGATATTCCGACCCTGTAACTGATCCACAAGGGAACGTCGCGAGATTCACACCAGATGGTCCAGAGATAATTCGGAGATTTGTTTCATCTCGATATACCACCTCATTGACACCATCTCCATTAAAATCAAATGAAGTGGCTCCAGTAAGTCCAGATCGATCAGAAGTAATAATACTCCAAACAACCCCTCCTGTACCGTTTATATTAACTGTATAATCATCAACTACTTGAAAAACATTATTACCACAAACTCCTAATTCTGGACGATTATCACCATCAAAATCAGAGATAGTTGCATTACTTACTGCACGATCAAAATTACCAGAAGGTGCTGCAGTAGTTACTGTATGAGTGTTTCCTATCTGAGTATCTGTTTGCAGATCCCAAGCGTACAGATAAGATCCTGCACTGGTTGTATATGTGACAACCGCATCCAAATCTCCATCTAGATCATAATCTGCAATCGAAGTCATTCCATCAGGTAATCCACTAGGAGCTTGTTTAGCAATTGTCATGGTTCCTGCGGCAATATTTACAGCGTATACTTGATTACCAGCAACTAATTCTAGTCCTGCGCAATCTGCACAGTCTCCATCAGGTAATACATCTACCGCTACTGGGTATGCATGAGGGTGACCGCTTTGAGCAAAGATGCTATAAAAACTAGATCCAATTGAGTTGCTACCACCAGTAGCAATTCGTTGTCCGGTCACTGCGTTATAAATTTCATTGGCAATATAGACTTCTGGTACTCCATCTTGATTAAAATCAGCAAGAGCAGTAGAATAATCTTCTGCCATCCATTGTCGATTGTTTGGTAATCCAGCAGTAACTCGTTGGTTAGATGTCCATTGTAAATCAAAAGTTCCAGTACCTGATCCATTAGGGTTCGTACCAGCTGGATTATATTCATAACAGACTAAACGTCGAAAATTAGTATTGACTCCTGAAACTATATAGTAGAATTCTGTCAATCCATCTCGATCTGCATCTCCAATAGCAAACCCTTTAGTAAAGGAAGATATAGGGAGTGTATTAGGTTGATATTTGGTAGTACCATCTCCTCCATCAAAAACATAAAACATATTGGTTGTAGAAAAAACATTTCCAATATCTCGAAGCGCCAACACTTCCGAATCATCTCGGTTGTCGTCCATTTCACCTACGACAAAAGGCACTAGAGTATTTACATTATCTGTTGATGCCCATTCTTCTTCGATATCAAAATTTGGAATAACCGGTGGAGTGAATTCACACTCTGGCTCACAAAGTTCGAGTAAATTAGTATTATCACAAGGACAGTCTCCGTCGAATCCGTCGATCAATCCATCACAATCGTTATCAATTTCGTCATCACAAATTTCAGGAGTAATACAAGCAATATTACAAGCACAAGCATTGTCTTCACAATCTGTTGCACCATCACCATCATCATCAATTCCGTTATTACAAATTTCAGGTTGAGGGCAATCGTCAGTAGTTACTTCTAATTGCCAACCGTTTATTCTTCCATTATCGGCAAAAGGATAGGTATCTGTTATTTCGAGGGTCCATACACCACCGGAGTTTTGACCATTAAACGCTGCCAACAAACCAACAGGTTGATAAGATTGATTATTGGTTGGAGGACAAGGCCAGGTGTTAGGTGCTAAAGGTGACTGATCGTCAAATCCGATTCGTACGTTGTTTTGACTCCAACAAGGACGAACCATTAGATTCACAATTGTACCTTCTGGACTACGTAAACTGATAATCATATCATTAACCCAACTGTGATTGACACTGAGGTTTAAGATATTGATATCGGTAATACATTCATTGGTAGGTACAATGATTGTTGACGTGTGAGGACCAGCGTTAATGGTCTGTCCCACGTCTGTACTTGTGTAGGTGGTAGTTAACATCTCAGCATCCGGAAGGGAACTATCTGAGTTGTAACTATTCTCGCTACTAATTCTAGTTGGGCTAAACATAGCCAATAGAATCACTACTATAAAGTAAATCTTTTTACACATATATTCCGGTCAATTGATAAATAATGGTCCGCAGTTATTAAGCTTAGGGGGGTACGCAGAATACTGTAGACAGAGATTTTATCCGTTATCTCATCTATTTTATCTGCCCCAAAGGGACTAACCAGTCGGTATTTTCCAAAGATTAGAGAGCAATAGTTATGCCTAAATATATGTTTTTAAATTATATGTCAATCATTCATTTGATTTATCAAAAAAAAAGCCACTCCGAAACGGAATGGCTTTTAATATCATTTAGGTTACATAATAAATGATAATTAGTGACATTGAAAATAATGTTCAATCATGGAACTTGGTATTATTCATAATGTATTTGGTCAGGTTTACTTGACAATAACTCGGGTAAGATTTCTAGTATTTTCCCCTTTTAGCCTAATAAAATAAGTGCCAGCAGGGAAAGATTGACAGTCAACTGTCACAGAAAATGAATTTTGATTAATAAAAATTTCTTTTTGAAAAAATGATCTACCATAAAGGTCATAAATATTAATATCCATTTCTCCATTAAAATCGGTAAGATTAATTTCAAATTTCTCTGCTGCTGGATTGGGAAATATACTTATGTTTTTGTTATCAACAATTGTTTCAACACCAACAATATTACATTCTGAAAAATCAATATTAATTTCGTCTGAAGTAATCGATGGAGCGGTTGTACATTCTTCAGTAACTGATAAAACAGCTGTTACTTTATCTCCTTCAGCTAGATTATTTACGGTAAAAAATTCTCCACTATTTCCGGTGGTTGTTCCATTTACGAACCATTCAATTTGTGGGTTACTCCCCTCTTGGTTGATTACTGCGGAAAAATTTAAAGTCTCATCCATGCAAATACTATCCTGAACTAATGCAATTGAAATCATAGGATTTATTGGTTGGGTTATGGTCACCGAATAAGCTTCTGAAGATATTGTATTTTCAATTAAACAATTCCCATTGCTTATTACGGTACAGGTAACTTCTAAATTTTCCGTTGCGATTTCTTCTAAAATCGGCATATCGTTATCAAGTATTTCTATTCCATTAACAGTCCATATATAAGTTGGGTTTTCGCCTTCATTTTCAGTAGTAGCAGAGAAGGTAACTATTTCATCGGCACATACTGTTTCTTCTTCGGCAGTCACTATAACTGATAGCTGTTGAAGTTCTATAACGTCAATAGAAATATTTTCTGAAATTACTGGATCTGGTGATGCACAATTAGAAGAAGAGATCACACTAACCGTAATAATATCATTAGAAGTCAATTGATCAAGTGTCAATGAAGCCTCTCCTGTTCCTACTTCCATATTATTTAAAAACCATTGAATAGAAGGACTTGTACCGCCATCTAAAATTTGCGTAGTAAATGTGGCTGACTCATTCTCACAAATCTCAACTGTATTGGTAAAAATAGAAACCGTTGGAAAAACTAATTCTGTGAAGTTGATGTTTAACGATTCTGAGGTAACGACATTAGATGACAAACAAGACTCAGAACTTGTTATTTGACATTGAACCTGATCAGTTTCTGTCAGTTCCGTTGTAATGTAGGTGTCTGCATTATTCCCAACATTGACTCCATTCAATATCCATTGATAATCTGGGTTACTTCCTGCATTTATTGAGTTTGCCGTAAAGGTCACAGATTCTCCTTGACAAATCGTCGTAACATTAGCAGAGATTTCAACCGTTAAAGGTAAAATAGGTTCTACTAAAATATTAATCCCAGAAGTTGTAATTGTATTAGTTACTAAACAAGATTCAGAGGAAGAAGTTACTAGGCTTACCTCGTCTCCATCATTTAAATTATTAGTTGAAAAAGTCGATATATCCTGTCCTACTTCAACCCCATTTATCATCCATTGATAAGTAGGATTGGTTCCACCGTTGGTGATTGTAGAAGTAAAGTTGACTAATTCTCCTTCGCAAATTTCGATTTGATCAGCAGCAATTTCCCCAAAGAAGGACAAGTTTGGATTTACGTTTATTTCAACTACAGTAGAAGTTACTGTATTTTCTGTTAAACAAAGTTCCGTAGAAGTTACCTGACAACTTACTTCATCTCCATTGTTCAAATCATCCGTTGAAAAGGTCGACATATTTTGTCCTGCTTCAACCCCATTTATCATCCATTGATAAGTAGGATTGGTTCCACCATTAACGATCATAGCAGTAAAGTTTGTCATCTCTCCTGCACAAATTTCAGTTTGATCAGCAGTAATCTCTACTGATATTTGAAGTTGAGCATTTATAGTTAAGTCAATAGGATTCGTAGTTATGATATCTTCTACTAGACAAGATTCATTGGAGATTATGCGACAACTAACTTGATCTCCATCATTCAAATCATCTGTAGAAAAGGTTGACATATTTTGTCCTATTTCAACACCATTAACTAACCATTCATAAATAGGACTTACTCCTCCATTAGTAACGGTAGAAGTAAAACTTATCAATTCTCCAGCACAGGTCTCGCTTTGATCAGCCATAATATCTGCAGTAATTTGCAATAGTGGATTCACTGTTATTTCGATTTCATTGGAAAGCACGACACTTTCTTCTAAACAAGATTCGGTAGAGATTATGCGACAACTAACTTGATCTCCATCATTCAAATCATCTGTAGAAAAGGTTGGCATATTTTGTCCCATTTCAACACCATTAACTAACCATTCATAAATAGGACTTGCTCCTCCATTACTAATGATAGAAGTAAAACTTATCAATTCTCCAGCACAGGCTTCGCTTTGATCAGCCATAATATCTGCAGTAATTTGTAATAGTGGATTCACCGTTATTTCGATTTCATTGGAAAGCACGACACTTTCTTCTAAACAAAATTCGGTAGAAGTTATTTGACAACTAACTTGATCATTATTATTTAAATCATCTGAGTTAAAAACAGATCCGGTTTCCCCTGTATCTTGATTATTAATAAGCCATTGATAAGTCGGATTTAATCCTCCATTTTCAGAAGTCGCTGTAAAAGTAATCGTCTCTCCTTGACAAATATTTTGACTATTCGAACTAATATTGATATCCATACTAGTCATTGGAGTAATATCAACTGATATTTCGTTTGAAAATACTGGTTGTGAAATAGCACAAAGTTCGGAGGAAACAACTTTTGCTTCAATTATATCATTACTCGTTAAATCAGATAATGTGATCGTATTGGTATTTTGATTAATAACCGCTCCGTTTCTTAACCATTCTATTTGCGGGTTAGCTCCTTCGTTAGTAAGATCAGCACTAAATGTAACAGGCTCTGTTTCACAAATTTCAGTTTCATCTGCTATGATATTAATGGTAGGAGTGACAACTGCTGTAACATCCATAAAAATACTGTTGGAAAAAACTAAATCTGTAGTCACACAACTTCTAGAAGAGGTGAGTACACAACGTACCCTATCTCCATCTGATAATGATTGGGTGGAATAAGAAGGTTGGTTTAACCCTACTTCATCATCATTTCTGAGCCATTGAAATGTAGGAGTATCTCCTTCGAATTCCATAGTATTAATTGTAAAATTCACTGGCGTATTGGCGCATATTTCTTCATTAGATGCTAGTATTTCCAAAGCAGGTGTAACGACTTCTAGCGCATTAAGTGATGCGATATCACTGGTAAGTGTTTCTCCAATTTCAGTGATAATTTCCAGATAATACGTTCCGGTATCTCCTATCATAACATTATCAATAGAAAGATCTTCTTCAATTGCTCCAGGAACAGGTTGTCCATTTTTGAACCACTGATAACTTAATGGATCGCTACCATTGGTTTGAATATTAAAGACTATATTTTCATCCTCACATACATTCTGTGAAACTGGTTGAGTAATAATATTGGTAGGAACATAAACCGTATTATTTAATTCAAAAATTCCTATATCAACTTGTCCGTTAAGAATTCGAACTAAACTATCTATATCAAAAAAGATATCATTATCTAGGACAATTTGATTTTCACCAGCATCTACCGCTGGAGAATTTGGTTCTAGATGAAAATCAAAATTAGATGGATCGACAAATAGGGGGTCTTGATCATAAATAATACCTCCTCCACAAAATAGAGAATCTGTGTCGTCTAGATCGACAATACTCTCACAATCAGAAACATCGACCATTGAATTATATAAATTCATGATTGGTGTACCGCTTCCACTCATGTGAAAAATAGGATTGTGGGTTGCTGTATTTCCAACAAATATATTGTTGTACATGGTAACCTCCATATCTCCTATATCAGATTCGTTACAATAAACTGCTCCACCAGTATTCGCTGTATTTTCGTAGAAAACACAATTAAAAAGTAATGGTCTTGCTTTACCACCACTTGAAAGGGTATAGACTGCGCCGGAAGATTTACCAAAATTATCTACAAATAAACAATTGGCGAAAACAGGTGCTACTAAACCAAGAGAATCTTTGGCGAAGCTGTAAACAGCACCAGCAATACTGGTTCCTGTATTTTCGGTAAAAGTAGAATTGATAATTCTAGGAGAAGAAACACCTCCAAAACCATTATTATATATTGCGCCACCGAAAATAGAAGTATTATTTTGGAAAAAGCAATGATCTATCTCAGGACTTGATTCACCTTGAGGGCGGCCACCATCATTATAAATGGCACCACCACTACGAATGGAAAAATTTCCAAAAAAGGAACAATCTCTAATTGATGGGTTGGCACTACCTCCATTTCGTCCATTATTGTAAATAGCCGATCCATGTGACTCTGCAAAGTGGTCTATAAATTTACAATGACGAATCGTTGGGTCAGAGTCAATACTTCCATCATTATATATTCCTGCACCACTACGACCAGGTTTTTCGGCACCGGACAGTTCATCATTTGCACTTCCATCCCGAATTGTAAACCCATCTATGACGGTGGTACTATCTACATTTTCAAAATAAACAATCGTAAAGGCATTACTATCGGGGAGGTTGTCTTGGTTAATATCTCCACTAAGAATGGTTTCATTGGTTATCCAATCTCTTTGTTCTCGTTGGGTTTCTGTGCCAACAAACCCACCATAGACTTGAACTTGATTGGGAATTTCAAAGCTATCATCTCGGTCATCTCGGTCACAATCGCTACATTCATCTGGTCGATAAGTTCCACTAGAGACCCATATTTCATCACCTGATTGTGCACTTTGAAGTACATCTCTTAGGTCTCCGGCTGCTTGATTCCACGAAGAACCATCTCCAGTACCATCTTCAGAAACATAGGTAATTTGAGAATAAATAGGGAAATACAAGAATAGTGCAAGCAAAGAAAGCATTGCAAATCGATTTGTCATGGGAATATAATTTAAAAAACCACTAAATGTGATTGCTTTTAAAGCACTTGATATAAACACTTATCTAAATTTCCATTAATTAGCTAATTTAAATAAGCTACAAATTCAGGGTCTTTATTCGTACACTCTGTACTATATTGGACAAAGTTAAGTAATCATAGGATAAATTGCTGTATAAACTAAGTTATTTGGCTGACAGATAGTGGTTTAGCATTTATTTAACTTTCTATTATTTGGCTATAATTCGCAAATTACACTCTATTTTTTGTAGAATTATGAAAATTTGGACATTTTTTAACAAAAGACGATTAAAAAAGGCACCCAGTTCATCAGATGTTTTTTGTTATAAACTATAGAATATGTTTAAAAACAGCTTTCAATGAGCAAATCCAATATGGAATTCAGACTACTTGGACATTTTTTCCATTTTTCACTTTTCAGCTCCGACAGTAACCCCGAAGCTACCATCCCAACCGTTATTAAGAGAATTGGATTTACTCTTTTACCTCAACGAATAGAAATCAAAAAGAATACTTCATCTACAGAAAAATATAGTTCTTAAAGAAACGATATCATTAAATATAAAGCCATCTGATAAAAGATGAATGACTCATTATGTTCTAGTCTTAAATTTGTAATAGTCAACCTTTCAGTAGTTGTCCATCCATTTTCGTATATAATATGGACATATAGGTTCACATAAATTTGAATTTATAAACTAAGGATCCTTAGCGTAAAAAATGGTGTATTTTAGAAGATAGAATATTTTCTTCAATTGTTTATTTAATGGCGAAGTTGTTTAAAATAATCAACTCATTTCTTCTCTAAAACAATAAGATTTTTTTTCACCTTAAAAACATTTCACTATCCTTTTAGATAATAAAAAAACTACTAAAATCTTAAAATTAAAACAATATAAATTCATTTATATTTTTAAATGTAAAAAGATGAATTTTATTTTTTTTGCACTTATTATTCGTCTAAATCTTTTACCAATTTTCATTAAAAAAAGATATAAAAATAACGCCTACCTAGAATACATTTTAAAAGAAAAAGATTCTAAATTTTTATTAAAAAGATTAAAAGTCTATTTTGCAAAAAAATAATAGAACTTTTTATTATTATTTTCGTTTCTTAAAACACAATTATCGATATTTTTTCTAAAAAAACATCAATTCAATCACTTAATTTTTATTCATTATGGCTAAGAAAAAAACTGCTGCCAAAAAAGCAACCGCTAAAAAAGCAACAACCAGAAAAACTGCTGC
>JALZUU010000358.1 GCA_023300665.1 Saprospiraceae bacterium
CACCGTCCCGAAAGCGTTCGGGACGAACCTCAAAATTTGCTTCGTCTTGACAATCAAGCACTTATCCTCACCTTTTGTGAACATTCTTAAACAGCTTCACAAATAAAAAAGCCCACGATAAAACATATCGTGGGCTTTTTTAGTGAGAGTGGAGGGATTCGAACCCCCGACCCCTACCCTGTCAAGGTAATGCTCTAAACCAACTGAGCTACACTCTCTAAAAGAATCTAATATTCAGATCGAGCGCGAAAATAGTATAATTTCTATAAATCTCCTAGAGATAGCTAGTAAAGATGATTGGCTATTTTTTAAATAATTTTCCAAACCAAGAGGTCTTCTTCTCCGGCGCATTAGCTTTGTCGCTGGTTGATGAAGAAGATTTTCCGATAAATTGACTGGTGATACTCAATAATTCTGATTTGGTTTTCATGCCAGATGCTCTCCAAAGCATTTCACCATTTTGGAAAATAGCCAATGTTGGCAATGATTTTATTTTGTATTTATTTGAGATGGATTTCTTTTTGTCCACATCAATTTTAATAACTCTCATATCGGTACCCAGCTCTTTTTTTACCTCACCAATAATTGGAGAGAGTGCCTGACAAGGACCACACCAAGTAGCATAAAAATCCACAAGAACTGGTTTCTTGCTATTTATGACATCTTTGAATTTTAATTTTTTCTTATTACTCATAATGGTATTTTTATAACTAATTTTTAATTTGAGTTGCTCCATTGCTTTAAACAGGTTTATTCCGCCATTTGTTGCGGCAAACATTGGATAGAGAAGAATATCCCTAAAAGATTATTGGTAAATTGTCTTTGGGACGATAAGATTTTTGATAAAAAATAGGTAATTAAGAATCAGTATTAAACAACTTCCAAAAGCTAACTTTACAACAGAATGAAAAATTACGATTATATAGTTATTGGTGCTGGTTCGGCAGGTTGTGTATTGGCCAATCGCCTTTCTGAAAACTCTAATTATCAAGTTTTGGTTTTAGAAGCAGGGGGGCCGGATTCCAATATAAATATTCAAATACCAGGTGCTTATTCTAAACTTCATAAAACGAAAGACAATTGGAATTACTGGACGGAACCACAAGCAGAGATTTTTAATCGGAAATTATATCTGCCAAGAGGAAAAACTTTGGGTGGTACAAGTGCTATTAATGCCATGGTTTATGTGAGAGGTAATCGCGCAGATTATGATGGATGGGCGGATTTAGGAAATGAGGGTTGGAGTTATGAGGAAGTGCTACCTTATTTTATTCGTTCCGAAAATCATGTCCAAGCTGAAAAGATGGATACTGGATATCATGGAACGGGCGGTGAATTAAATGTTACTTTTCCCACCGAATTTAAAACACCTTTTGCCGATGCGTTTGTAGAGGCTTGTACAAAAGTTGGGATTCCGACCAATCTGGATTATAATGGAGCAAAACAAGTTGGAGCGAGTATAACACAATGTACGATTAAAGATGGAAAGCGGTGTAGTGCTGCAGCGGCATTTCTAAAACCTATCTTAAAAAGACCGAACCTCACCGCCATTACCAGAGCGCAGGTGTCTAAAATCATCTTTGAAGGGAAAAAAGCAGTAGGGGTTGAATATATTAAGTCTGGTAAAAAACAAACCATCCGAGCCAATAAAGAAATCATTATTTCAGCAGGTGCTTTTCAATCGCCTCAGATTTTAATGCTATCAGGAATTGGTGATTCTAAAATTTTGGATAAGCAGGGTATTGACCTTGTACATGAACTAAAAGGAGTTGGTCAAAATTTACAAGATCATTTATTTTTTCCAATAGGCTATGAAGCTAATGTGCAAAAAGGTATTAATCAATACTTACCAGTTCTTAAGCAAATAAAACCTGCCTGGGATTATTTTCTAAATAAAAAAGGAGCATTGACCGCTACCTTATTGGAGGCAGTCGCTTTTCTAAATATTGATGATGGCACTGCTCCTGTCAATCTTCAATTGCATTTTGCGCCGATATGGTTGGGTAATGATTATGATTACGATATGTATGACATAAAAACCTTACCATCGGTGGATGGATTTACAATTCTTCCTACTTTATTACATCCTAAAAGTCATGGTTTTGTTACCCTCCGTTCTAAAGACCCAATGGCTCCACCAGTTATTCAACCCAATTTTCTAACAGCAAAAGAAGACCTTGAGATATTAGTAAAAGGATTGAAGTTAGCCTTAAAAATATTAGAACAACCACCATTCAAAAAGTATAGAAAAATTGCTACACCTCAACTAGATATTAATTCAGAGGATGCCTTAATTCAACATATCAAAAAATCATTAGAGACCGTTTACCATCCGGTAGGTACTTGTAAAATGGGCAATGATGAAATGGCCGTTGTTGATTCTGAATTAAAAGTTCATGGTATTGAAAACCTCAGAGTAGTGGATGCTTCGATTATGCCAAAAATTGTTTCTGGTAATACCAATGCACCCACGTTTATGATCGCTGAAAAGGCGGCAGATATGATCTTAAATAAAATAGCATAATCAATGGTTTGGTAATTTTTAATTTGGAGATGAGTAACTGATAAATAAGGTTTAGCTAGTTAGCCTGTTTGCTGGTTTGCTAGTTGGCTTCTCTCAACCGTAAAATACGTTGAAGGGAAGCTAACTAGCCAACAGGCCAACCAGCCAAAAATATGCACTACCTTAAATAAATTATCATCTTTAGTTTCTCTAAAAGTTACCGTATTATTAATCATAACTTTTTAGTGATTAACTTTGCCCCATGAGTTGTACGTTGCTATCATCGCCGTTACAAGGATTTACAGACTTCCGTTTTCGGAATGCTTTTCAAAAATATTTTGGAGGGATAGATACTTTTTATGCCCCATATATTCGACTCAATGGCAAGATGATCATCAAACCTAATTACGATCTTGATATCCAACTTAAAAACAATACGACCCTAAACGTCATTCCGCAAATCATGACCAATGACGCAGACGAGTTTATTTTTGTAACGAAATTTGTTCAAAGTTTAGGATACAAAGAACTCAATTGGAATCTAGGTTGTCCATACCCGATGGTGACGAATAAATGTATGGGGTCTGGACTAATTAATGATCCTGATCGAATTGATCGAATCCTAGATCGCGTTCATTCGGAAACCGATATTATCGTTTCTATGAAAATGCGAATGGGCTATGAACATCCGCTGGAGATTATTGATACCTTTCCGGTGTTAGGGAAATATCCTTTAAAAAATATTGCCATCCATGCGCGCATCGGAAAGCAACTTTATAAGGGTGGGGTAGACTTGGATAGTTTCCAACGGTGTTTAGATCATAGTCCACACAAACTATATTATAATGGAGACATTACCACTGTAGCTGGGTATCGAGCCATGACCGAACGATTTCCGACGATTGATCATTGGATGATGGGAAGAGGATTGATCGCTGATCCATTTTTACCTCGGATGATAAAAAATCAAACCGAACTATATCCGGAAGATCGATTTGAAGTTTTCAGTAAATTTCATGACACGCTTTTTTCAGCCTATGAGCAAAAACTAAAAGGAGCCAAACAAGTCATCATGAAGATGACTTCCTTCTGGCAATATTTTGCGACACCACTTTCCAATCCAGTAAAAATTGTCAAGAAAATAAAAAAGGCAAAAACCATCGAAGTCTACGATGCAGCTGTTGCAGAAATCTTAGAGAACGAACGGACCCTGGTTTGTTGAAACCGTAAAGACTTTTTTTCAAAAGCAAAATCAAATTCAAACACTTCAATTGTGTTATCTTTATCAGGAAAAGGAGTTGTTCATAAGTGTATCTTTTAGCCGCCCGCGTCCCGGCAGTACCGCCGGGAAAGCCTCGCCCGCAGACACCCTTGAGGAAACATCCACTTGGAAAGGAAACAGAATCCCTATATTAGTAGAAACAATTCATGAATAGTTTCTACGATTAACCGCTTCAGAAGTGCATTAATAGTTTTTCATTAAAAAATTATTAATTATTTTCAACAAATCAACAAATCATCACACCTTCTCCAAAATAGTCGCATAACCCTGCCCAACACCCACACACATGGTCGCCAGTGCGTACTTTTTATTTTGTTCGTGTAATTCAAGGGCAGCGGTATGTAAGATTCTGGCACCTGAAACACCGAGTGGATGACCAATGGCGATGGCACCACCGTTGGGGTTGATGCGTGGGTCGTCGTCGGCAAGTCCAAGTTCGCGGGTACAAGCGAGTACCTGCGCGGAGAAGGCTTCGTTGAGTTCGAGGATGTCCATATCTTTGAGGGTAAGTCCAGCTTTTTTAAGGGCTTTTCTAGAAGCGCCGACTGGGCCGATACCCATGATGCGAGGTTCAACACCAACGACACCGGAGCTGACGATTCGAGCCAATGGTTTTAGATTGTATTTTTTTACGGCATCTTCGGAAGCGATTAAGAGGGCAGCGGCACCATCGTTTAAGCCAGAAGCATTACCAGCGGTTACGCTACCACCTTCTTTTTTAAAGGCAGTTCGGAGTTTTGCCAGTACTTCAAGAGACGTATTGGGTTTAATAAATTCGTCTTTAGAAAAGATAATAGGATCCGCTTTTCTTTGTGGAATTTCTACAGAAACAATTTCCTTAGCGAGGCGACCGCTAGCTTGTGCTTTGGCGGCTTTCATCTGCGACCAATAAGCAAACTGATCTTGATCTGCTCTACTTAGCTTGTATTTGGCGGCGAGATTTTCAGCGGTGACACCCATCCCATCGGTCCCATATAATTCCACCATTTTTTTATTGACAAATCGCCATCCGAAACTACTATCGTGCATCTTTGCGTCGCGACCAAAAGCTTGGGAAACTTTTGAAACCACCCACGGTCCACGAGTCATGTGTTCGACACCACCAGAGATGACCAAATCAGCATCTCCTGTTTTTATGGCACGATTAGCGTGGATAGCAGCAGACATCCCTGAGGCGCAAAGTCGATTGATCGTTTCGCCAGGAACAGACCAAGGTAAGCCAGCTAAGAGTAAGGCCATTCGAGCTACGTTACGGTTGTCTTCGCCTGCTTGATTGGCACAACCTAAGATTACCTCATCGTAGGCATCGGTGGGAATATTTTTAAATCTTTCGATCAATGTTTTGATAGGAATGGCACCTAAATCGTCAGTGCGAATGGTGGAAAGGGTGCCACGAAAATTTCCAAA
>JALZUU010000359.1 GCA_023300665.1 Saprospiraceae bacterium
GCTATTGGCTTCCTTCTATCGCGTGAAAAAAAAACTGATTGAAGAGCGCCAAAAGCAAACGGCCAAAAGCCAAAAGCAAAAAAGAAACATGGAAACCAGCGAGTTACTAAAAAAAGTACGAAAGATAGAAATCAAGACGCGCGGCTTGAGTAAGCATATCTTTTCTGGAGAGTACCACAGTGCTTTCAAAGGTCGTGGTATGTCTTTTAGTGAAGTTCGAGAATATCAATATGGAGACGATGTTCGTAATATTGATTGGAACGTTACTGCTCGTTCCGGTGATGCTCATATCAAAGTATTTGAAGAAGAAAGAGAACTTACTGTCATGTTGTTGATTGACGTGAGTCCTTCCGCTTTTTTTGGAACAGTATCGCAAATGAAAAATGAAATTCTAACGGAAATCTGTGCAGTACTCGCTTTTTCGGCCATCCAAAATAATGATAAAGTTGGCGTCCTGTTTTTTACCGATCAGGTCGAAAAATATATTCCACCTAAAAAAGGAAAACAACATATTTTACGAATCATTCGGGAATTATTAAATTTTAAACCGAAGGGTACAGGAACCGATATTAATGTAGCGTTACAGTATTTAAACAATCTGATCAAAAAACGAAGTATCGCTTTTATTCTGTCGGATTTTATCACAAGAGGTTACGATGATTCTTTACGAATCGCAGCACGTCGTCACGATATCGTAGGCGTGCATATGTATGATCCACGAGAAGAAGAATTACCCAATGTTGGATTGATCAGAGCATTAGATCCTGAAACAAATTCGATTCGTTGGTTGGATTCTGGATCAGCTCGTGTACGAGATCGTTATCGAGATTTTTTTATTGAAAATTATAATTATTTAAAATCAACCTTTTTACAAAGTGGCACAGACCACGTAAGTATTCGTACCGATGAATCTTACGTAAATGCCTTGCTGAAATTTTTTAAAAAGCGGACTAGGTAGTGATGAAAAAAATGATCAGAACCTTAATTTATATACTAATTTGTTGGTCGACGGCTATGTCCTCCGTAACGGCCCAAGTACGAGTAATCGCTACTTTAGATAGCACTCGAATGTTGATCGGTGATCAGATGAACCTGAAGCTAGAAGCGAGCTATCCTACTGGTCAAACCATCAGTAATGTCGATCTGACGGTATTAGAAGCTGCTGAAAATATCGAAGTAATTAGCACACAAGCTAGCTGGGATACAACGACCATTGCAGGTGAAACAACGGTGCGACGAAATATCGTTTTTACTATTTTTGAAAGTGGTAGTTTTTTTATTCCAGCGATCCCCTTTAGTTTTCCAAAAAATGGGATAACGAGTATTGTTGCTACGAACGAACTGCTTATCAATGTGGCAGATGTGGTACCTGAAGGACCAGCCGAAGCTGCCGTAGATACGGTAGCAATTGCGCCTATCAAACCGATCTATAAAGAGGCGATGACTTTTGAAGATGTGGCACCTTTACTATTGGTCTTTTTATTAATTGGGGTAATAGGAGGATTGATCTATTTCCTTTATCGACGCGCACAGAATAAAAAGAATCCAGCAAAAGAAAAAGTAATTGTAATCGAACCAGCCCATATAATTGCTCAAAGAAAATTAAAAGCGTTAAAATCGCAAGAACTTTGGCAGAATGGTTCTATTAAAGAATATCAATCTCAATTAACTTTTATTGTTAGAGAATATCTTGAAAATCGGTACGGAGTTTCTGCATTAGAATCAACTACTTATGAAATTTTAGGAGACTTAAAACCTATCCGATTGAGTGATGAGTGGAAAGGGAAATTACGTGAAATGTTAGAGTTGGCGGATTTGGTGAAATTTGCGAAAGCATCGCCGCCAGAATCAACCCACGAAAAACTAATGGGCTACGCAATTGATTTTGTAGAAAAAACCAAATTAATTTCCGAACAACCACCAGCAGAAGTTTAAGAAAAATATGCTTTTAATTTTTAGAAATATTGCTTTCGTTCACCCGATCTTTTTTATCCTGCTTTTGCTTTTACCAGCGATTGGAGCTTGGTATTATTTTCAGCATACAGATCGTTACGCGAACTTAAGAATGTCTACTTTGGATTCAATCAAAGGGCTGACTTCTTGGAAAGGAAAATTACGGGTGATCTTACCGATCTTGCGAGCATTGGCTTTTTTGATGTTGGTCATCGCTTTAGCACGACCGCAACGAACCTTAAAGGAAGAAGAAGTTAATGCAGAAGGAATCGATATTATGATGGTCATGGATTTGTCGAGTAGTATGTTGGCTCAAGATTTTAAACCGGATCGTCTAGCCGTTAGTAAAGCGGTGGCTTCCGAGTTTGTGGAGAAAAGAAGTTTTGATCGGTTAGGATTGGTGGTATTTGCAGGAGAAGCTTTTAGTCAATGTCCATTAACGACCGATCATGGTGTCGTAAAACAGTTTTTATCAGAATTAGATTGTGGCTTACTCGAAGATGGAACCGCGATAGGAATGGGACTCGCAACTGCAGTTAATCGATTAAAAGATAGTGAATCAAAAAGTAAAGTAGTCATCCTCTTGACGGATGGAGATAATAACGCTGGATATGTACAACCCAAAACTGCTGGTGAAATTGCACGTGAATTTGGAGTGAAAGTTTATACCATCGGGGTAGGTTCCCGTGGTCGAGCGTTGGCGCCAGTTAGTCGTCGAAGCAATGGACAATATATTTTTGGATTGGCTACCGTGCAGATTGATGAAGCGCTTTTGACGGAACTGGCAAAGATGACGGGTGGCCGTTATTTCCGTGCAGATTCAGCAGAAAAATTAGAACAGATATATACATTAATTGATAAGCTAGAAAAAACAAAAATAGAGGTAACAACAATCAGACGTTATAGTGAAATATTTCACAATTTCGCTTTGGCTGCATTGATTTTTGTTTTTTTAGAAATGCTATTAAGATATACGATTTTTAGAACCATACCCTAGTAGATGTTTAGATTTGAACATAGTGTTTATTTGTATGCTTTCATTGGGATTCCAATTCTGATTGGCGTCTTTTGGTGGATGTGGGCAGCACGTCGCCGCTCCTTAGAAAAGTTTGGAGATCATCAGTTATTACAACAGTTGATGCCCGAAGTTTCTCGTTATAAGCATATCGTTAAATTTGTACTCTTGGTATTGTCTGTAGCTTTTTTAATTGTGGGTTGGGCAAATCCTCAGTGGGGTTCAAAAAAAGAAAAAGTAAAACTAAAAAGTGCAGATGTTCTCATTGCTTTGGATGTTTCTAATAGTATGTTAGCGCAAGATATGAAACCTAACCGATTGGAACGAGCGCGGCAATTTACACTACAACTTATTGATGGATTGAGAGGAGAACGGCTTGGCTTAATTATTTTTGCAGGGAATGCCTATCTGCAAATGCCTCTAACTTCAGATTATGCAGCGGCACAATTATTTGTTAAAAGTGCCAACCCTGATCTGGTACCAGTACAAGGAACGGCGATCAAAGATGCGATTGATTTAGCGGAACGTTCTTTTGAAGAGGACAATAAACACCACAAAGCACTCATTCTAATAACGGATGGAGAAAACCACGAACCAGGAATGATGGAACGGGCCGAAGAAGCACGGAATAATGGATTACAGATATTTGCAGTCGGAGTAGGAACCTCAAAAGGTGCATCGATTCCGATTTATGCAGGAGGTCGTAGTACCTTCAAAAAAGATAATAGTGGAAATACCGTTTATAGTAAACTCAATGAAGAGATGCTAGAAGGCTTGGCCAAGGCAGGAAATGGAAGCTATTATAATATTACCGCCAAGGATAAAATTATCACGGCCGTGCGAGATCGAATTGATCAATTAGAAAAAAAGGAACAGGAGCAAAAGTCATTTAGTGAATACGAAAGTTATTTTCAAATATTCATTGGTTTTGCACTTCTGTTTTTAGTGATTGAATTTTTTATTTCTTATCGAAAAAATAAATTACTAAAAGGAAAAGATTTATTCTCTTAGAAGTTTTAGTATATAAATATTTTGCAATGATAAAATTATTAAAAAAAGGTTGCTTTAATCGACTAAGTGTTGTGCCAGTTTACACAATTATTGCTTTATTTATTTTTGGAATAGGTGGGACGATCTCTGCTCAGACTGCTCATAAGTCTTTGCGTTTTGGTGATAATTCCTATGAACAAGGAGATTATAGTGATGCTGAAATAAATTATCGTCGAGCCTTAGAAAAAGAAAATGCTGCGCAATCAAAATACAATCTTGGTAATGCTATTTATAAACAAGGACGTTATGAAGAAGCAATTCCTCAATTTGAAGCGGCGGCTAGTTCTTCTCTTGATCCAGAGATGCGAGCTAATGCTTTTCACAATCTTGGGAATGCTTATTTTGAAAAACAAGAATTTGATAAAAGTGTAGAAGCATATAAAAATTCATTGAGAATTGCTCCCGACGATATGGATACTAAAAAAAACCTTTCTCGAGCAATGCGCCGAATGCAACAGCAACAGCAACAACAGCAACAGCAGCAAGATCAACAGAAACAAGATCAAAATAAAGAGGAGAACGAAGAAAATCAGGATCAACAGCAACAACAGCAAGATCAACAGCAACAAGAAAACGAACAACAACAA
>JALZUU010000360.1 GCA_023300665.1 Saprospiraceae bacterium
GCATATCCTCTTATTTGATCTTCCGTTTGAAATGGATTTTGAGATAGATCAATAAAAAATTGTTTGCCTACAAATTGGCTACTAAAATTAAATTCCCATTTTTCATTGGGTGTCTTATAATCCAGTGTAAATAGCCCACGATGGCGCGCTACCAATGGTTGTTGGCGAGAAGATTCTTCTAAAAAACTGATTTGTACATTATTGTATTTATAACCAACTTTTGCCTCCAATCCTTTGGTAATTTCATAAGATAAAACGCCTAATAAACTACTCGCACGAGATTTACCAATTAAGTTGTAAAACTGTACTTTGGTATAATCAGAATTCATATCCAATATGATCTGATTGGTAAAATAAGTATGATAGGCATCCAAAGCAATACTTCCTCGACGTCCCGCCACTTCAAAATTTTGCGTAAAATTCGCCCCAAAATTCCAAGCAGATTCAATATCCAAATCATCCGCAATAATGATCTCTCGATTGGTTGCTAAAACTTGGGTGTTTTCTGCAATCACATTCGCTGTACGAAAACCTCGACCTGCTGACAAACGAATCACTCGGTCATCTGAAAAATTATATTTTAAATTAGCGCGTGGAGTGAATAACCATCCGAACAAATTATGATGATCTAATCTCGCACCAAACACATATCCAATTTTATCAACAAAACCATTCGCCTCTGGAGTAGCTGTCGGCGCATAAGTATATTCTGTAAAAAGTCCTGCTACCGATTCTCGACGACCAATAAAACGATCATCCAAAAATTCATCATAATCATCTAATGCATAGCTAACCCCAAAATCTAATTTATGTCCTAAACCATTAAAACCATGAGAGATTAATCCACTAAAATATCCACTTTGTTGGGTGCCTTGATGGGTTCGTAATCCATAACGCGCATCGAGTTTATGCCATTTTAAATCCGTAATAAGACCCATCGTGATATTTGGATTTTTAAAGCCCAAGTATCCAAGCTTTGCAAATAAATCTACTCGATCATTGTCTTGATTAATGATATAAGGTAAGTCCCCAACTTTGGAAGGAATCTGTCCGGCGGTATGACGGTCCCGCAAGGCATGAACATTTAATTGAAATCGTACAAGATCTCCTCGATAAAAAGTTCGCCAGATACCATCATACATCGTCTTCTGTGGCGTATCATAAAAGGTATCGTCATTTTGGTCGATATTGTTATTTCGAGTACTCGCATGAAGCAGTAAACCTGAGCTCCATTTATCGTTTAATTGTCGATTGAGATGAATGTTTAATTCGCCACGTCCGAAGGTAGAACCATAAGCATTGATAAAGAATTTTTTATCCAACCAAGGTTTTACCAATTCTGTATTGATCTGTCCCGTAATCGCGTAATAACCATTTTGGACCGTTCCTGTTCCTTTTGATATTTGAATACTTTCCAACCAAGTACCAGGAATATATTCCATCACAAAAGCGGATCCCAATCCCGTCATTAAAGGTCTTTTTTCAACTAGCAATTGGGTATAAGCACCACGCAGGCCGAGCATTCTGATTTCTCGTGCTCCTGTTACCGCATCCGTATACGCTACATCTACGGCAGCATTGGTAGAAAAACTTTCTGCTAAATTACAACAAGGGGCTTTACGAAATTCTCCTGCACCGATGGTTTCAACATTGAGCGTCGATAGGGTAGAGACGTAATTGTCACGGCGCTCGGCAGCAACTTCAACGGCCATCAAATCTGTTACGCCTTCAATCATAATGGCTAAGTCTTCTTCTTCCGGAAGTACTTCTACATAAGCAGATTCATAACCTACATAATCAATTCGTAACAAGGTAGTGGTATCTTGGCGAGGCAAAGAAAATCTTCCATCCTCATCCACGATGGTTCCGGTAGTAGTGCCATCCCATAAAACCGTCGCACCAAAAAGAAAGGTTCCTTCTTCATTGGTTACTGTACCGGTAATCACTTGTGCGGAAGCTTGAATTCCGACAAATAATATTAGACAGAAAAATACGATTCTTTGAGTCATGAGATTTTTTTGAAATTTTTAAGTGTCAGTTTTGGTATAACGGTAACTTTTTATAAGTACTTGGACAAAATTATGTTTAGATAAAATTCGGCGGATATTTTGTTGCCAATCGAGGCATTGAAAGCGGAATTATGCCGGGTATAGTGACGCTTTTGATAACGATGAGTGGCGACAAAAAATACCAGAATTTTTTAAATTTAATTTGTTCACGTACTTAGCACCTTAAAATTTCTAAAGCATTGAACCTAAACTTCAACGTTTATAAGCGTTCGATAGTCATCAAATGGGGCATCTTTTTGGTGCATTTCTAATATTGCATCCAATTCTTCAGCACTATATACTTCTTCTAGTTCTTGAGCAGTTTGGCTCGTCCGTACTTCAACGTCTCCATTTTTTAATTGTTGTAACCGCCATTGGTAGGTTTGGATCATTTTATCCCAAATCCTTTGATTTACTAGTTGAAAGTCCTGATCTGGCGAAACCGAAATGGCTTGTTTAAAGGCCAAATCATTACGGCTGATCATTTTTCCATTTTCTAAAATAAAATAAGCGGTGTGTGCCCACGTCGGTTTTTCGCTTAACATTTTACTATACATAACGAGTTGTAGGTCGTCTTCGCTTTTAATTAAATCTGTTCGCCATTTTGCACCGCGCCATTTTAAATCTATTACGGCGATTTCGTCTTTTCGTTCCAGAACCAAATCAGCTTTTCCTCTTATAGGAAGATTTGCAAATTTCCCGCCAAGTCCTATTTCAGTTCCACGTACTTTCCAACCGTTTTTTTGAATCATTTCTACCAAGCTCCAAGCGGCGTATTTTACTTTATTTAAAAAGGAAATTTTTTCTGGTTCTCGGCCGTACATTAGCAAGACGGTTCCTTCTTTTTTTAGTAAATCTGGCGCCGTTGTATCGATCCAATCTGCCACGGCTGCTCGATCCATTTTGCTAATATCTTCTTTAAATAATAATTCAAAAAAACGATGACTTAAATTTCCCATCAGCGTAACGTCCTTGACGATACTCAAGATACTAGAGGCCTGTAAGCGGGCTTTATGGCGGAAGACCCATTGATATGGATAATAAAAAAGGTCATTTAAACTGGTAAAAGATTCTTTTTCGTTTTGATCGGCCAATTCTGGATGATCTATTTTTAAAAATAATTGAGGCCGAGATAATTTCCGTTGAGGTATTTTTTCCCTTATGGGTAATTCAAATTCCTTTGTAAAAACGGGTGGAACAATCGTTTCGTTAATATCTAAGCTTATATGATCTAACGAAGTAGTGTAGGCATTTAGCTCGTCAAAAAGTGGATGTGGATGTACTTGAGCACCTTTTACTTTTTCTGGAATACAAAGAATTAATTGTTTGGTCGCATGAATAATCGGACGATTTCGCTGCCAAAGCAAAAGTTTATTTTCCTTTTCTGGGGTATTGAGCATTACTTTCTTTTTATTAAAAAAAGCTAATTCCGAAGGATACCAACGAGAGAAAAAATGATCTGGTTCATTCTGAATAAAATTCCACCAAAGTAAACGATCCACTGATCCGATAATGGAGGAAGGTTGATAAGTATAGGGAAGATGCCCAACGGCTTGTTCTTCAAAGGTAATCGGAGCTGGTTCGTAGATCGTTCGAACGATTCTCTCCAATTGTAATGGCGTTAGAAAATCCATGTTTTGCGGAAGCGCATATAATAAGTCAACAATCCGATTGGCTTGCTCCGCTAAAACCAAAAGCGAAGTGTTTTGCTCATCTGTATCTGCGAATTCTTGTCGTGCCCATTCAGAAATATAATCATAAATTTCAACGACTTCTGATTTCGGAACAGACTTACTTAAACTATATCTTTTTCGATTAAACCAAAAATTATATTGTTCTCGAACTGCGGCAACATTGATGGTACTATCTTCTTCGGCACGTTCGGTCAGTTGCTCAAAAAACTGTTCTTGCATAGCATACCAGCTATCACTTCGTAAACCCGGAGTAGCAGCCATCTGTCGCGCAATCCGTACTGCCAAATCATCAGATAGTGGTTTTACGGCCAAGGTTACAAACTCCATGATTTTATATGGATCAATCGGATTCCACAAAAAGGCAGGAACTAGTTTTAAAATTTGTAAACTAGGTCGAGCGGAAGAAGCAGAAAGCATTCCCAAACTCGGTAATCCTTCCTGACCGAGTGATAAATCGAGGGTTCGGTTTTTTTCAGGAATTAGACAAGCAGGTTGGAAGGTTGGATTTTTAGCGATCAGTTTAGCAGTCCAAGCAGCTAATTCAGTATCTCTTTTTGAATGGATAATCAATAAAGAACCATCTCCTTTAGGCGTAAATTTTTCAGTTTTGGATGAAAGAATAGCTTTTTTTAGTTGTCCAAGATCTGTCTTTTCTTCTGAGGGAGATTTGGTTGGTAAATTTTTAATGGAAAAACCAATTTTTTCCAATTGATTAAAGATGCTGATAAAATGAGGTGGTAAAAGTTCTTTTGGTTCGTTTAGGTAGATAGTAGGATGATCAGAAAGTAACCATTTAATTCGTTCACTGACCATTCGGAAGCGATCTGCAAATCCTGCGTCGAGTTTAATAGTATGTTCGTCTCCTGTCAAAATAGCTTCAATGGCTGAGAGGCCATGGAGTCGATCAGGCATTCCTTTTTCGATTGAAAAATCCCAGCCATTCAACAAAAGTTCATCTCGTAATTCTAAGAGAGCAGTAGCGGTGGCAAAAGGATCGGCAGCAAAAGATCGTTTAAAACAATCCGCTGCATTTTTGCCAATACAAAGATTGAGTGCCTGTCGATATTGCTCTGTTCTGATATGATCATTATTACCCGGATGTCCAGTTAATCCAAGTTTAGCTTCTAGATATTGAAGGAATCCCTTAGGACCTAATACGTGCTCACCTCCGGTGATTTCCTCCTTGAAACGAGGTAGTTGTTGA
This sequence comes from Saprospiraceae bacterium, assembly GCA_023300665.1. Taxonomy (GTDB): domain Bacteria; phylum Bacteroidota; class Bacteroidia; order Chitinophagales; family Saprospiraceae; genus JALZUU01. Next base: position 4,947 of record JALZUU010000360.1, read on the forward strand.
TCGCCTAATTGAAGGCCAAATCTGATCTTTTCTTGCATGGTGGAAAGATACATATAAAACACAAAAAGTAGGGTAGAAGTTATTGAAGCGGACGGTTCGTTAAAATCTGTTAGGGTGTAGGCTTTTCCTTTATAGCTAGCAAGATGCGGGCTGAAAAATAAAATTTAGTGGTACTATAGAGACTTTTCCACAAAGTGTGTCATTTTGCACTCGCAATCTTGTGTTCCTCGAGACGATGCTCGGGCAGGCACTGAAGGAAGGCTAACGCGCTGATACACTTTAAGAGAACAGTTCCGTATATCAATTCAGCTACTCTCGACAGGTTGTCGAAAGTGCACGTTGAATAATGGCAATAGTTTTGGAATTTTTTGGGGGATAACTTGTAATAAGTGACGGTCTATTTTTTAGAAACAGACCGTTTACAGCGTTTAGAAAAAGGATAGATTATCCTCCGGTAGCGCTTCTAAGTTGGGTGATTTGGCTTTTCCATAATTGTTCTTGATCTTTCACTTCATCAGAATCACAATAGTCAGTAATTTCAAGAATGGTTTCATTTGTGACAGGAGATTTTCTCATTCTAAATTCCAAAAATTCTTCGTCACTTTCTGCGTCTTCCCATTGGAAGCGAACCCGATCATCTTCTATATCGTCAATCAGATTGGCTACCTCTTCGGATCCACTCCAGGAAAAGGTATAAGTCTCTCCTTGAATATCAACTTCATCACAAAACCATCTGATTAAACAAGAAGGTGTAGTAATAAATTTGTATAGTATAGTGGGAGAAGCACGGAAGATAAATTCTAAATCAATTTTAACCCTTTCCATAATTTATATGTTTCTTTGATTGATAACTATTTGAGTATCAGGTAAAAAAATGAAGATATTCTCCTTATATTTCTTCACCTGTTTGTCGCAATTAACTTTATTTTAATGATTATTCCAAATAATAACAAGGTTAAACCTGAAATATATTTACTATTTCAATTTAAAATCCTAAAAAAATACGATGTTCAAACAGGAATTTGGAAAAAAATGGAGGACTCAAAATAATATTTCTTGACAACGATATAATTAAACTGTATTTTTGTTATGATAGAAAGAAAGAAACTTAGTTACCCCTTAAGAAAAAAATGGATCTTTTTCCACACCACTTCTAAAAGGGTTCCAACGTTTCAGTTGAATCAAACTAAACTTACAAACATTCAATCCTTTCAAACCCAGCACACCTTTGTCGTTATTTACGTGACAAGTCCCATTAACAAGCAAACTAATTCCATTCGAAGCATTTTATTTTGAACAACCAAATGACAGCCCATATTGTATTAAATTTAAAGCTACTAAAAACTAAATAAGATTTTTTTGGCTCGTCGTCTGATGACCCTAACCGTTGATTTTATTTAATCCATTTAAACTGTTACCTTAATGAGACAACTTAAGATTACTAAGTCCATTACTAATCGCGAAAGTCAGAGTTTGGAGAAGTATCTCCAAGAGATTGGAAAGGTAGATTTGTTAACTCCAGAAGAAGAAGTTGATTTAGCTCAACGCATCAAGCAAGGCGACCAATTGGCCCTTGAAAAACTAACCAAAGCTAATCTTCGATTTGTAGTTTCTGTAGCCAAGCAATATCAAAATCAGGGACTATCCCTGAGTGACCTTATCAATGAAGGCAACCTTGGTTTGATCAAAGCAGCTCAACGTTTTGATGAAACTCGTGGTTTCAAGTTTATTTCTTACGCCGTTTGGTGGATCCGTCAATCCATCCTTCAGGCCCTCGCCGAACAATCTCGTATCGTGCGATTGCCACTTAACAAAGTGGGATCTCTTAACAAAATTAACAAAGCCTTCTCCGAATTGGAACAAGCCTATGAGCGCGAGCCTTCTTCAGCTGAACTAGCCGCACTACTGGAAATTCCTACCGAAGAAGTGGAGACCACCCTTGGGGTCGCCGCACGGCACGTATCTATGGATGCGCCCTTCGTTGAAGGAGAAGACAATTCATTACTCGATGTATTGGAAAATTCTGGAACTCCAGGTACCGATTCGGCCCTAGAATACAAAGAAAGCCTCCGTCGAGAAATTGAACGTTCGCTAAGCACACTGACTGACCGCCAGTGTAATGTCATCAAACTTTATTTCGGTATTGGCGTCGAACATCCTATGTCTTTAGAAGATATCGGTGGACGATTTGGCCTTACTCGTGAAAGAGTTCGACAAATTAAAGACAAGGCAATTAACAAACTACGGAATACTTCTCGTAGCAAACTACTTAAAAACTATTTGGGCGCATAATTAATTTTACACGCCTCAAAACGCATCACGATTACCTCGTGGTGCGTTTTTTTTAATTTTTTTTTTTGTGAACAATCCCAAAAAAGATATTTTTTTTCTCGTTGGTTTTATGGGAGTAGGTAAGTCTTACCTCGGTCAGCGGCTTGCTTGGCAACTAAATCGAGAATTTGTAGATACCGATCAGCTTATCGAAATGCGAGAGGAACAATCCGTTTCCTCAATTTTTGCAGAAAGAGGAGTAAATGCTTTTCGTAAATGTGAAAGTGACGTTATTCAATTTCTTATTCCTAAAAAAAAATTAGTCGTAGCAACCGGTGGAGGCCTACCAATTTATGGTGATCTAATGGACGTTCTTCTCGAAAACGGAACAGTAATTTATCTAGAAGCTAATGAAAAACTTATCTTTAAACGACTCATCGGAGAAAAAGAGCATCGTCCTTTATTAAAAAATAAATCAGACCTTGAAATTCAATCTTTTATTTCCGAAACACTAAATCATAGATCACCGGTTTATGAAAAAGCACACCTGATTTTTGATTTAAGAGGTGATGCTAAAAAGGATGAACAAGATTTTTTAGAAATGTTTAAACCTCCTATAATTTTAGATTGGTAAATTTTTGATTTGATCCTTCCTCTTTTCATTTCTTCTAGTGTATAAAATTATTAACTTTGCTACATCCTTACGCTTTCTGTAAATCATACCTTTCCTAAAATAATTTTTAGCATTTAATCCTCTTAAAAACAATCAATATGAAAAATATACTTTTACTTTTTGCGCTGTTCTTACTCGTAAGTTGTGGTACTGACAAGGTTAAACATCCAGCTCCATCTGCTAATCCAGATGCACATGCCGGTCACGATCATGGATCAGGAGATCATGCAGGACATGACCATGCGTCTGACAATCCAAATATTATTACCAATCCAGATGGTTCTGTTCACGTCAAAGGAGATGTAACTGCGTTTTTAGTCGGATTATGGGAGATTGAATATGCTTTAATAGGTGCCAAGCCTAAGATTGATGAGCGATATAAAGGTGCTTGGATTGATATGAAGCCTGATTTTAGTTTTACTTCAGGAACCTATGATACCCAAACCAATAAGGGGACGTATACATTTCAAGACGAGCCAGATCGTTTACTGACTTTTAATTTTGAAAAAGAAGAAAAAATATTACCTACTGAATCAAAAGTCCAAGGATTTGCGATAGGATTGGTGCTCTTAGGCAAGACTCCTATGGAAGGAAAAAATTCGCAAATAAAAATTAGCCAAACTAGTAAAAAGCCTACCCGCGCGAATTAAAAATAACTATAATTCACTTTTAAAAAAAATAATATGAATCGATTCCCCTACCTATTCTTATTGCTTTTATTAAGTTTTACTGCTTGCCAGAATGCTGAAAATGCTGCTTCTGAAACAAAAAGTACTGGCGCAGCAGTGATGGACAAAGCCGTGATGCCAGGAACTGCTGGAGATTTTGGAGGTTCGCTGATGAACGCGATGCCAGGCAGTAATATTTATGAAGTGAATTTGAGGCAATACACCAATGAAGGAACCATTGCTGCTTTCATGACCCATTTACCAAGACTAAAAAAAATGGGAGTGGATATTCTTTGGTTTATGCCGATGCATCCAATTAGTGTCGAGAAAAGAAAACAAGGATTGGGTAGTTATTATTCAGTTGCTGATTATAAAGGATTGAATCCAGAATATGGAACCATGGACGATTTCGATCAAATGGTAAAGAAGATTCATGAACTAGGAATGTATATTATCATTGATTGGGTACCAAACCATACCGGTTGGGATCATCCATGGATTAAGGCACATCCTGATTGGTACACCCAAGATAAAGATGGAAATATTATCGATCCTATTGATCCAGGAACTGGTGTTTCTTGGGGTTGGACGGATGTAGCGGATTTGAATTATGATAATATGGATATGCGAAAAGAGATGATTAGTGATATGGCTTTTTGGATAAAAAAACGAGATATAGATGGATTTCGAGTGGACGTAGCTCATAGTATTCCAAATGAGTTTCATAAAAACATGATCGCTGAATTACGCAAAATAAAACCAGTCATCATGTTGGCTGAATCTGATAAAGCGGAGAATATCAATGAGGCTGGATACGATATGGACTATGGCTGGCCTTTTCATCATCTGATGAATAGAATTGCTAAAGGAGAAGATAATGCGAAAGATATCGACGAATACTTGGTCGAAGATAAAGCAAAATATAAGAGAGGTTATCACCTACATTTTATTACCAACCATGACGAAAATACTTGGTCTGGAACTGAGTTTGAACGAATGGGTGATGCGCACCGGGTGATGGCCATATTGGCTTTTACCTTCGATGGAATCCCTTTGATCTATTCTGGCCAAGAAGCAGGAAGTAGAAAACGATTGCGATTCTTTGAAAAAGATACCCTTAACTGGGACAAGCTAGTTTACGAGGATTTTTATAGTTCTTTATTAAGAATGAAAAAAGAAAATCAAGCACTTTGGAATGGCAAAGCAGGGGGTGATCTGACTAAAATTTTGACCAATAATGATGAAAATATTTACGCTTTTACGCGTAAAAAGAATAATGATCAAGTAGTCGTAATATTAAATCTTTCTAAACGCCCTCAAGAGGTGGTGCTAGAAGGAGAAGCATTTTTAGGTAC
>JALZUU010000361.1 GCA_023300665.1 Saprospiraceae bacterium
GACTTTGTAACCAATCCTATTTTTTGAAAAGTTTGATTTTTAGTTGGAATAATTTTTTTATAAGATTTAAAAAATCCAGATTTTTCAATGGTCAACAATTGTCCAGTTGAATTTAAATCCATGGTAGCAAAAGAGAAAAAACCATCTTCATTGGTGATGACTTCCGATTGCTGAAATTTTACGTTTGCATCAATGACAGGTTGTCCAGCTTGATCAACGACTTGTCCAGTTAGTTTAGAGGAAATTATCTCTCCTCTAACAACTGGTGGAGTTGGAGTCGAGATTTCTGCATCTTTTTGACATGCACTAAAGAGCATAACGAATAATAAAAGAAGGATGGAGGAAGTTTTCATAACTTTATATTTTTAGTTGTTTTTTTTAATAGCTTTTTAAAAAATAAGGAAGCCGCCGGCGTGACTGCCTTAAAAATTATTTAGTTTTAGTTTTAGTTTTAGTTTTAGTTTTTTTTGAAAGAAAGAGTCGAATTCAAATTAATTTTAGTTAGTACTCAACCGTTTCTATCTATATTATCTAGGATTCATAAAAAACGCTGCAAGGAGAAGTGATTTTTTTTGAATTAATCTTAATTTTTATTCTAAATGAATTCCAATATCAAGTAAATTAGGTGTCGCTAGATCTTCAATTGGGAATTCTAACGTCGATTCTCCTTGAGGGAAATCGCTATCTAAAGATTCATCACTTCCTTGATTTTGTATCGTGGTGACATAGCCTGCAGGTAAAGTAATCGTTAAAGAACCATTATTTAATTCAGAAATTGGGGCTAAAAATGTCCCATCTGTATTAGAGAATATTTCCTCGTAAACTTGAAGTCCTCCAGCAATGGATGGAGACCGATATTCGATAAGAATATCTTCTACCCCAACTTCATTTGAATCCCGAATACCGTCTTTATTTAAATCCTCCCAAATGACACCTGAATAATCTGATAAAACATTAACCAGTTGAATACGAAATTCCATGGTAACGGATTCAACATCACCATTATCATCTGATAAGGAACCGCTTGCCGTACCTTCCACATAACCACCTAAGAAGTTTTCGAATTTAGATAGTTCAATGGTGAAATTTCCATTACAAGGAAAGCTATTCTTGCAACCTAAATCAAAATTTGAGCTTTCAGTGCTTATTTCTGATGGATTATTTACGCCTAGGGTAGGATTTGGAATTATGAGATAAACAAAGCCTTCAGTTGATTGCATTACCATCATTAAGGTATTATTTTGCATGGTAGACCCATTATCTGCAAGCTCATCGAGTAGTAATTCTTGAGTACCATTTGCGGTAACGGAGAAGAAAGAAATTAGCTCTTGACAGGTTTCCAAGGTCCCAACATCTTCTACTCCTTGGCCATTATCAATGATGGTTACTTTTGGTGATCTATTAAAAGTTTGTTGGTCAATTCCATAGACTGAAAAATCTCCGTCTAGACAACTTGAAATAGGGTAACTAAAATTACCCTCAGAATCAATCGGAATAATTTCCTTTAAACCGGTACTCCTTTCTGCTACCGCATAACCGTCTTCCACAGAAACTCCATCACAATTTTTAACTGAACCAGTTAATAAAAATGAATTTTCACTTATATCAATGGTGATGTCGATTTTTTGATTTAAATTAAAAGGACCGATATCTACGTTAAATAATTCTACTCCACAAAAATTAACAATCCTTAAAGTCAATAATTCATTTTTGGGAACACCTCCGGCAAATTTTCCTTCTAAATTAGTAAAGGTGGATCGAACGTCCCCTCCATTTACCATTTCTATGTTGATTCTTTGATTGGCAAGAAAATTTCCTTCTATATCAATAACGGTTCCTTCCAATTCGATAAAATTAAAAGGCACATCGCAATTCCAAAAAGAAAAATGGGGCACCTCTCCAATATAATAATTGCCCTGTTTTGTCGCTTGTCCTTCCTCAATCCAAGTACCCGTATTTTCATCTAAAGACCAGAGTGGAATAAAATCTGGTGCCGAATTGATCGCATCTCCTTTTATGGGAAATTCTACGGTGGCGGTCATGTTTTTTTTAAGGTTGAGTGGTTCCCCATTTTCTCCAAAAAGTTCAACCAAAACCATACTATAGGTTGCTAATTGCACGAGTGAGCCATTCTTATCAATTGCGGATAAATCTCCTGGCATGGTCTCATAGAAAAAAGGATCTCTAGGGTTAAAATGATGGGAAAAAACCGTGACGGTTCCTTGATATTCTTCATCTGTTTCTGTTCTGATAGACTTAGATTGAAAAAGGATGGATTCTCCGGTTGGTTTGGAGATATTTCCTCCTTGGCTGGCTAAAAAACTTCCAGTTGGATCAGATTTAGTAACCAGTCCTATTCTTTGAAAAGTTTGATTTTCAAGAGGAATGATTTTTTTATAAGATTTAAAAAAACCTTCTTTTTCAACGGTCAGTACTTGACCATTTGATTCTAAATCCATGGTAGCAAAAGAAAAGACCCCATCCTCATTGGTGCGGACTTGTAATTGTTCAAATATTACCGTTGCCTCCGAAATAGGTTGGCCAGCTTGGTCGATTATTTGTCCAGTTAGTTGAGAGGAGACCAAATCACCTCCACCGATGGGAATAAAATAATCATCTGAGATTTCTATATCCTTTCTACAAGCAGTGAACAAAAGAACGATTGATAAAAGGAATATTTGAAAAGGTTTCATGTTTTTTTCTTTTTAGATGTTTTAGCTTTTTCCTATAATAAAATTGCTTAATTCAGAAAAGTACTTGCAACTTCTATCTTTATTATCTATCATAGGTAAAAAACGCTGCAATAAAACGAGGTTTTTTATCTAAAAATAATATTTTAGCGTATAAAAAATAAGAAATTTTGACTTTTAAATACGATCATGTTAGATGAAGTTGTTTTATGAATATTGACAAAACATGAGGGTAAGTGTCTGATTATCAGTGTAATGTAAATTTTTAGGTTTATCCCGAATGCTTTCGGGATGATGCTCATAAATTTTGTGAAATGACCGAACGAACCTGCAGGGTGCAAGAGTGCATCAATGAGGGAGTTGCGAAAGCGGATGGGTGACCACCACCATTTTTCGTCATTTTTAAACAGCATCGATATATGATACCCTAACTTTTCTAGCAATTATAGGTTATTAAATCTTTATTATAATAAAATGAATAAATCCTTAACTTTTAGGGTGTACCTATTTTTTAAATTTACCATTCTGCTATTATTTGTGAATAAGGTAGACGCTAAGGTTGACTCCTTACAGCAAATATGGGCAGATGTTGGTCAACCTGATTCCATACGATTCAATGCCATTCACGGCCATTCTAAGAAGAATTTTTTTTCTCAGCCCGATTCAGCTATTTTATATGCTTCTTTTCATTTTGCTTTAGCAGAACAAAAGAATTCGAAAAAACAAAAGGCAATAGCTTTAAATAACCGGGCAATAGCCTATAATGTTAAAGGGAGTTATGATAATGCTATGATCGATATGAATAAAGTACTAGGCTTATTTATTAGTTTGAAAGACACTATAAAAATAGCAAATACTTATAATAATATCGCGACTACACAAACCTATTTAAATGAATATCACGAAGCTTTAAAATACTATACGAAGGGCCTTATGTTATATCAAAAAATTAAACGGGAAAATCTTCAAGTTAATATTTTGATGAATATGGGACTGATTTATTTAACGATTGATAATAATGATTTGGCATTGGACTACCTAAATAAATCACTTCATATTTGTAAAAAATTAGGGCTAGAAGATATAGAAGGAATTATTTGGAGAAATATCAGTGATGCTAATTTTCAAAAAAAGAATTATCATCAGGCGCTTAATGATAACCAAAAAGCATTGAGAATACTTGAGCCACAGGATCAAAAATTTTATATCGGAGCTAGTTACTCTTTAAACGCTAGAATTTTTCAAGCGTTAAATCAAGTCGATTCAGCCATGATTTACCTAGAAAAAGCGCTTGAACTTCATCAAGAAATTGGTAATTATTCTTGGATTTGGGAAGACAAAATAATATTAGCAAATTTAATGTTTTCCACAGATTTAAATAAGGCAACTAAAATAGGAGAAGAAGTATTAAAGATCTCAAAAGGTGAACGAGAATATGCGCTAAAAATTGAATTGTATGATTTACTCTATAGATGTTATGAAAAGCAAAAGAATTATCCACGGGCTATTTATATGTTAGAAAATTACAACCTGTACACAGATAGTTTACGGGTAGAACAAGATCAGGTTGAGATAACTAAAAAAGTGATTCAGGTAGAATATGAAGATAAGATATTAAAAACAAAACTTAAAAATGAGCAAACTCAATCTGCCTTAAAACTGAGTCAATTAAAAAAAACCTTTGGAATCCTCTTTTGTAGTGCTTTTTTTATTCTATTTATTGTTTTTTATACTAGATCAAAAAGAATAATACTTAATAAAGAGAAAGAAGAATTGGTTGATAAAATTGATCAATTAAAAGAAATAGAAAATACGCGTCATCAATTGATTCAATCAGATAAGATGGCCTCTTTGGGGCAATTGACGGCTGGCGTGGCACATGAAATTAATAATCCCGTTAATTTTATTTCTAGTGGGGTTATTGGATTGAAAAAGAATTTGAAAGAATATATTAAATCCTCTAAAAGTGAAGAGAAAAGTGAATTGGTAGAAGATATGAATTATATGATTAGTGCAATCGAAGAGGGGGTTAAACGAACCAGTAAAATTGTCCAAAGTCTTCGATTATTCTCTAGAGAAGATACGGAAAATTATATAGAATCAGACCTCATCATCGGATTGGAGTCCACGATTACTTTATTGTCCAATAAGTTAAGGGAAGACATTTTTTTAGAAAAAGATTTTGAAAAGGAAGCGATGCCAATCTGTTGTTTTCCAGGTCAACTCAACCAAGTGTTTATGAATGTTTTGTTGAATGCGATTCAGGCGGTAGAAGAAGGTGGAACCATTAAAATTGGTGTTAAAGAACAAGTAGAAAATATCATTATTACGATTGCAGATAATGGTCCTGGAATCCAAGATGATAAAAAGCAAAAAATATTTGAACCATTTTATACTACTAAAGATGTTCAAGAAGGAACCGGATTAGGATTGAGCATTAGTTTTGGAATAATTAAAAAGCACAAGGGGTCTATAACGGTGGAAGACAACGATCCTAAA
>JALZUU010000362.1 GCA_023300665.1 Saprospiraceae bacterium
TGAGCATTATATCGATTTACCTCCTTGTCCATTAGATGAAACCAAAGTGGTGGCACTAAAGAGATAAGCATGGAGGTTGGATATCCGTGCGGAAGTTGAGGACTTTCGTCCATCCGTCGTAAGATTTGATATTTTCGATTTGCTTTAAAATGATGATCTGAATGTCGGGTTAGTTCATACAGAAAAATTCGTCCAACTTCGTGATCTGAATTCCACGAATGACATGGCGATACATTTTCGTAGCGACCAGAAGGTAATTTTTTTCTACGCAATCCATAATGTTCTACATAGTTAATCATTTCTAACATCACAAAACCAAGTACCGCCGCCGCAATCGCAAAAGGTACGACGATCCAACCAAACACTAATCCTACTGAAATTAAATAAGCCGCTTGAATAACATGAAACCAAATCATTTGATTTCGCCAATGTAAAACAGATAAGCCCAATTTTTCTAATCGTTTATTTTCTATGTTCCATGCGCTGAGATATCCACCCACGGTAGAGCGTACGATAAAACTATAAACATTGTCTCCACGTTTTGCCGAAGCCGGATCGTTGTCTGTTGCTACATTTTTATGATGCCCAAGATTATGTTCAATATTAAAATGCATATAAAGTGCCGTCATCAATAACATTTTATTCATAGTCTGCTCAACCGGATTATTGCGATGTCCTAGTTCATGTGCTACATTGATACCGATGATAGAAACGATGATTCCTACATTGAAAGTCATACCAATAATTTCTGGGGTACTGTGTAATCCTGCTTCCACGGTGGAGAAAAAATACCACAAAAGACCAAAAAGTATGGGAATATTCAGATAAAGTAGAAAATCAAAAAAACGATTAGACAGTCGACGAGGTTCTGTCTCTGCGGGCAAATTATCGGTAGTTTTTGGTAAAACAAGCTCTAATAGCGGAATCATCACATATCCTACATAAATGGCACCCGGCGACCAAATACCACCGTAATAAATACCAAGATATGCCGCCAAAGGGGCAATATAAGCGAGTAAATACTTTAAATCTTTCATCTGAATTAATTGTTTACTATCTTTAGGATCTTTGAAGTTGTTTAAATAACATCTTCATTAAAAAATAGACTTTTTCACAAAATCGGTGAACTACTCGTAAAGTTAGGTGTAAAACTAAGAGAATCAGCTAACGTAGACAATTTTTTATCTGCGTTAACAGATATTTCGTAAGATAAGTAAAACCTAAATTGCGAACAAGTTTAATAGATAAATTGCTTTATAGAGCGAAAAAAGACACTGCTTCCTAAAGTGTGTCAGCGCGAAGGCCTTCCTTTGGGAATATAAGGCGCGGGCTGCAAAAAGACACACTTAGTGATATAGTCTCGAAAAAAAAGATAATGAAAAAATTCTTCCTACCCTTATTGTTGCTACTTTCTGTCATGGGGTTGACCCAGTCAGCAGAAAAGCTTCGGTCCCTAACCCAATCCGATACTGGATGGGAGGATTACCGGTCGGCAGGAAGATATTTATATCAAACTTTTGGAAACCTATTCTCGACGGCAAATACCGTTGAAAACCCAATAGCCGAAGATACAAAGACGAAAGATGCGGAGCCCAATCCTATTATTTATGTATCCAGTCATCTTTCCAATTCGATCGTTACTTCGATCACTCTGGGGCCTGCCTTGGCAATTATAGAAAATTTTACACCCAATAATATACGACCATGGTTGAATCTAATTCAGGATGGTCTTACTCCTCAACAAACCGATCGTGGACCCGATCCTGCGGCGGGTTTTAGAATATTTATGGAGATCGTGGAACGTTGTGCTAAGACAGTTTTTATGTTTTAAATCATCGTTTCATCGGGTCTATGTACCCACTTAAGTTTCCAATTTATATGATTAGTTTATTAAAAAATTATAAAAAATATTCCGACGAAAAGCTAGTACCCCTTGTGGTAAAAGGCAACGAACGCGCCTTTAATGAATTATACAGTCGCTACGAAAAAAAGATGTATCGCTTTTTCTATCGAATGTTAAATCGAGATACCGAGCGCGCTAATGATTTGTTACAAGACTTATTTATTAAAATAATTGAAAAAGGAGATCGGTTTGATACGGATCGAAAATTTTCTACTTGGCTTTATGCCGTGGCAGGCAATCTTTGTAAAAATGAATATCGTCGTGTTGAACGCCTCACCAATAACCAAGAAAAAATGATGGCGGATGTCCGACCTGGACTAGATAATGAAATGGATTTTTATCTACCCAATGCGCTTGATCGTTCGCTATTTACCGCTCGCTTGACTGATGCGTTAGATGAGCTAGAAGATATACACCGCACCTGTTTTATATTACGTTACCAAGAAGAATTATCCATCAAAGAAATTAGTGAAGTGATGGATTGCCCAGAAGGAACGGTAAAGTCTCGACTTTATTATGCCCTTCGAAAGTTATCAGACAAGCTTCAGGTCTTTCGACCTGAAGCTGTGAAGTTGATTAATAACTCCCAAATTGCCTAATAACTGATAAAATTATCTAACTCATCGCCTTTTTTTTCGTCAATAGCTCGGCTATTCACTCAAAAAAGAGGCTCGATTTAGAAAATTTTCTCTAGTTATCGGCTGCTTTTGGAATTATTAAACAACTCCATAAAAAAGAATGAATTATGAAAAGTAGACCGGCTAACATAGATCCACAAATGGAGCAGTTGATGCGGGACAAAAGTTTTGCACAGCTTACCGAAGCAGAAGCTTTGTTGGTAGAGGATACGTTCTCTCCAGCGAGTTATGATGCTACGCGTAAGACGATCCTAGCAGCAACAGAAATGTTTGCTAGAGATTTACCACTGCCGAGTCCACGTGTGAAAGCTGAACTGCTAAAAGCAGTAGCTGCTCAGAAGCAAAAGTCTACAAATGCTAATTGGTGGAGTACTTTGCTCAATTATCCAGTTCCAGCTTGGCAACCTGCTTTAGGGGTTAGCCTAGTATTGCTTTACTTTTTTATTCCTTGGACAGGCAATGAAAATAGCTTAAATCAAAGTGCACTCGCTATTCAAGAAACAGATACGATTTATAATGAAGTGCCTGGTTATTTAGCCGCTGCTGTACCTGCGGCAAGCATTCCAGTTCGCCGTAAGAATATCAGTCCAATATCAACGGATCTAACTCAAAAAAATACCATTCTGGATACGCTACAAGAAGTCGCTCAGAGTCTTCAGCGTACCTTACGTCCGGTGACGAATCGTCTATCTACACCAACCATGCAATTATCGACTAGTACGCTTGCTGCCAATGACACGGCAGGTATTCGTCCTCAAACCATGGAACAATACTATATTGATCCAGCGAATATCATGGCTGTACAGGATCAAAGTCGGCGGTTGGTGAGTTTTTAAGTAAACTGATTTTAAAGCTATATCTCTTATTTTCTCTATGAGCGTAAATGTAGATTTGCAACGGTGAGTTAATAGATTATTTTTCAATCTTATTTCTAATTTAGGCATACCAAGACCTAATTTCTCAACAATTTTCCCGCTCTTCGTGTTAGTTCTCCTTATGGAATAGGTCGATACTCATTTTGAAATAGATTGAGTATTTCTACCTAACATTCGTTATTTTTGTCGCCACAAAAAAATATTATGAGCAATAAGAATCAGTTTTACGATCTGAAAGTAAAAGACGTAACCAAAGAGACTGCTGAAGCGGTATCTGTTAGTTTTTCTATACCCGCTGAACACGAGGAATTATTCCAATATGAAGCTGGACAATATTTGACCCTTCGCTTTGACCTTGATGGTAATGATGTACGTCGAGCTTATTCTATGTCGAGTAGTCCTTTGGATAATACAATTACCGTGACGGTTAAACGGGTAAAAAATGGTCTCGTTTCCAATCATATTAATTCTAGCTTAAAAGCTGGAATGACGGTAAAAGTCATGCCACCACAAGGTAAGTTTACCACTGATTTTTCTGCTGATCAGCAACGAGATTTTTATCTTTTTGGAGGAGGAAGCGGTGTTACGCCGTTGATGTCTATTTTAAAAACGGTATTGGAAAATGAGCCTAAAAGTTCTGTAAATCTTTTTTATGGAAATCAGGATGAAAATAATATCATTTTTAGATCAGATTTAGATCAATTAGCAAAAAAATATCAAGGGCAACTTAATATAGAACATATTTTAGCTGATCCTATTCGAGAAAAGCCTAGCGGATTTACGGCCTTTCTAAAAAAAGGAAAAATTACTTGGCCGGGTAAAGTTGGGGTGCCAGATAGTGCGAATACGAATGCATTTTTGGATACCCATCCAACACGGAGTAAAGAACCGATTTATTTTATCTGTGGTCCTGGGCCAATGATGGATAGTGTTGAAAGTGTTTTATTGAAAAGAGGAGTAGATGCCAAGTCAATTCATATTGAACGATTTAGTTCTACGCCTCCTCAAGATCAAAAGGCTGGTGCTGCAGCTGCCACGGGATCAGGAGGAGCTGGAAAATTAACGGTTACGCTAGATGGTAAAACCGTAGAAGTGATGGTTCCTGAAGGGAAAAACATTCTAGATGCTATGCTGGATATGAAAATTGAACCGCCTTATTCTTGTACTTCTGGTTCTTGCTCTACCTGTATGGCGAAAGTGAAATCTGGTACTGTTAAAATGGATGCCTGTTATGCGTTGGATGATGATGAGGTAGAAGATGGCTTTATCTTGACTTGTCAGGCGCATCTGACTTCTCCAGAAGTAGAGATTAACTTTGATATATAAAAGTTGGTTAAGCAATTTTATTAAGAAAAGGACAATTCTATGATAGAATTGTCCTTTTCTTGATAAAAGACGATGCCTTTTAAGGTAAAAATGTTAACAATATTTTTTATCTTTGATGCGAATTCTTTTAAAGAAGTATTCACCTTTCCAAAAATCACCTAAAAACATTGTCTAATGCTACTAATTGTAGCTAGTCATAAAAATTAGGCAAGTGTTAAAAGATGAAATAAAAATCATCTATCTCTAAAATTAGGAGTTGCTTAGCAATTCCATCAATAACAACACCCGTTCGTTGCCCTTTTTAATGCTGGCATCGCTGTGTGCAAATTTTGAACCATGCTACATATGAGACTCATCTTGATAACGCTGTTATCAGTATTTTTCTTTGTGACTGTACCAGCTACTGCACAAGACCTCCAATGGTTTGCCAATGACCATTTTCAACTGACGGAAGTTTCAGATGAAGCTTTAGTAGTTACCTACCAAAAACAACCTTGGGAAGCTTTTACACTTTATCTTGGAGAAGCCGATTTTTCTAAAAATACTGTAATGTCTTTTTTAGTACAGTCTGCTACATCTGCTGATTTACGGATTGATCTGATAGATAAAGAAGGAAATCAGGCGACGGATAGTTCTACTAAAATAAAATTACTAGGAAATTCAGACTCTAAATTGGTAACCTATGATTTTGGAAAATTAGCCGAAAAAATAGATCTAAGTAATATTAGCCATGTTCATTTTTATGTAAATCCAGGAATTAAGTCAACTGGTGAATTGGTCATTAAAAATATTAAACTACCTGAAGGAGCTACTACAAAAAACAAAAAGGATGTTTTAGTATATCCTAATCCTGTCATTGATATTTTAAATATTAAAACGATTGGTCAATCATTTGATGAGCTAGTTATTTTTGACATTCAAGGAAAAGAGATCGCTCGAAAAGAAGTACCAACTACTAGTTATTACGAATGGCGGATAGGACACTTGCCATCTGGTATTTATCAATATCAAATCAATCACCAGAAAAAAACAATTGAAGCTGATCGCTTATTAATCGAATAAGGGTTTTAAACTATACTTCCACCACACTAGAATATTTCCAACTCATGAATAAGATATACCGATTTTCTAAAAAAGTAATTTTAACGATTTGCTGTTTTGCTATTTTCTTTTCTGCAGGGTTAGCACAAACATTAATTCCGATCAGTGCTTCACAAGTCTTCGCAGAAACCAATGCGGAAACCCTGTTTGACGGAAACCTAGAAACCCATTGGACCGCAGGTTGGAATGAAGACGATTATCCAGCTTTTGCCTATGTAGATCTTGGAGGTAGTTATGAATTGAGCGAAATTGAACTATATGATTTTGCGGGCGAGGGTCAATTTAAAGTATTTGCTGGAAGTCCTGATAATTGGAATTACGATGGAATTGTGGCGGATGATTTAAGTAGTTTTGGTGTTTGGAATTCGCATACGGTAAACGTTACAACTACCCATCTTCTTTTTAGAATAAAAACCCCTCGATCTCGAGTGTCAGAGGTTCGAATTTATGGTACGAAAGCAGGAACTTCTATCGACCAAGAAATAATTTTTAATACACCATCTATTGTAACACTTACGGAAGGAACAACGGAAGCAGTTGCTGTTCAAGCTACGAACGCTACAAACCTTTCTGCGACAAACCTACCAGGATTTATTAGTTTTAATAATTTCTTAAATGGAAATGGAGCATTCAATTTACAACCAGAAAGTGGAGATGTAGGCACATACACAATTACGCTAAATGCATCGAACCAAAATGGTCTAACAGGATCTACGACCATTACTGTTATCGTAGAACCAGAAGATAATCCAGGACCAACAGAAGGAGAAGAAACGCTTTGTGAAATATTTGCTTCCCAATTAATCTTTGGTGAAGGTGATCCAGGTAATTTAATAGATGAACAAGATGTGATTGATGATCCTGCTAATGGACCAGGAGGAAATCCATTAAGCTTTTGGTTTCCTGGTTGGAAGTCTCGTTTTTATCCTGCAGAGGGTTATCTAGATTTAGGAAGTACAAAAACTTTGACCCGTATCTTTTTAAGAGATATTAGCGGTGTTGGAAATTTTAAAATTTATGCTGGGGCTCCTGGAAACTGGGAGACGACGCCTATTGTTGATGACAATTTACAAGCTTATCTTAGCTGGACAGAACATGAGACACCAGTAGCGACTAGGTACCTAAAAGTAGTCATGGATGATCCAAGTTCAAAAGTATCTGAATTAGCAATTTATGGATATTGTGGAGATGAGCCGATATCAGATAAAATAGCACCCGCAAGAGTGATCAACCTTTCAACATCCAATGTTACTAGCCAATCTATTCAGTTAAATTGGAAAGCGAGTGGAGATGATGGAAATAGTGGAACGGCTTCAACTTATGATTTGCGTTATAGTACCAGTCCGATTTATGGATCCAATTTTTCTAGCGCCACTCCGATTGCTACCAATGCACCGCAGTCACCAGGAATAAACGAAACGCTAACGGTGAGTGAACTTGTTTGTGGTACGGTTTATTATTTTGGGCTTCAGGTGATTGACGAAGCAGGAAATGTTTCCCCTCCGTCTAATTTCGTAAGTAAAACTACTGAATCTTGCAGCAATAATACCAGCGATAAGCAGATTGTATTAACCTTAAATCAAGCGGTTGGTTCAATCAATGTTTCAAAATCAAAATTAAAATACAATAAGGACTTTGCGTATAGTATGACGGTAGATGATGGAAATATCTGGGATTATTATATCACCTTCCCACTTATCAATGGTGGGGTTTCTGGATTTCCACCGACTAATCCAGAGACACCTTGGTTTACATTTCCAGATGATCCGCATATTGAAGAATCAGGGTTCTCTTTTAGCGATGGTTGTGGAAATGAAGTGAAATTCAAAGCAGGTTTGTCCTTTAATACAGAATTGGCTAGCGATGAAGTCACAGATTATCATATTACTTGGGATAATATGCGAGAAATGCTTGATGCCGATTGGGATGTTTTTGGTCACGGTCATACACATTGTAATGATAACTGTGATTATGAAGAAGAAATAATAACCAACCGTGATGCTTTAGAAGATAATTTAGGGTTTTTACCGACGCACTTTGTGATTCCTTCTGGAAACGAAAATTACTATGATCCGGCCTATGAAAATGGCATGATTGCTATTTACGATCAAGGTTATCAGTTGCCTGGTTATGAAGGATTACAAGTAGACGACGACGTGGATTTTAACGAATTTAAGATGCACCGCCATGCATTAGAAACTGGAGAAGTTCCTTACGGGGAAGATCTTGATATGGTGGCTGGTTTATCCGGTAATGGAAATCATTATTGGATTTCTGAATTTGTACATGCAGTTGGACATCCTCATGGTGGAGAATTCCATATCCGGGTAGAATACGACGATTTTAAAGCGTATATGGATTATATTGAAAACGAGTATGGAAAGCCTTGGTCTGCTAAAAAAGTATGGATGGCTCCGATGCAAGAAGTACATGAATATTTACAAGTAAGAGATGCTGTGGAGGTTACTAGCTCCCAAGAGGGGAATACATTGACCATCCTTTTAGATGATGAAGAAGTTCCTTCTGACCTTCGTAGAAATGCTTTAAGCGTAATTGTGAATCTACCTAATGGTGTAAATATTTCAGAAGTAGTACCGACAGGTGTAACGGTAGAATCGTATAATTCAGAAACTGGATTGTTGAATTTGAAGTGGGATTAATGATCTTAAACTAGATTTGGTAAAT
>JALZUU010000363.1 GCA_023300665.1 Saprospiraceae bacterium
GAAGATGAAATGAATTTTTATGATCAATTAAAAAATGAATATAGCGGAAAAATTGATCGCGCCAAAAACTGGTATAAAGTTTTAAGAACCGCTAAAAAAACCTATCAATCTGTGGCAGATCTTTTTGCCGATGCTACTGGCCAACCTGCCGAAACCCTTCGTGCTTCTGACTTACAAGAAATCTTAGACCACCCAGAAAAATCTGCTAAATTATTTAATCAGTTTGCTCGCCACTTTCAGAAGTCTAGTGGTGAGATTGAAGCTTTTGCACGTCGTGCACCGGAGGGGTTGAGTGATTGGGCAATGTGGTTGGAGGAGCGGTAGTGAGTTGAGATAAAATACTACACTATAGATTTGGACCAGTGTAGATTGTCACCAAAATACGTAAAGTTCTGACAAGATCAAGAAGCGCACGAGGCAATACTACAACCATTCCCCATCCATAAAAACCCCCATTCTCCCCAAATAAACCCTGATTTTTCCATCCTTTCCTAGTATATCCCAAAAAAAGTATGGTTTTTGCATTTCTATCATCACTTAACCATACCAATTCCCCTTCCTACAATAACCATATTCTTTTATGATAATTATTTAAAATACATATTTAAATAATAATCAACTATTTGAATCAATACCTCCCTCAATAAATAAGAAAATTCATTTTTATTATTGGTGCCTTTGTGCCAATAAAACTCAATTTCCTAGTCCTCAAAAGTCAAAAACCTTTAAGTATGAAACAGCATTTTTTCCGTACCGCAATTATTTTTTCATTTTTATTTTTAGCGGGATTTTCTGTCACAGCTCAGCACAGTAAATCCTGTGGTACTGATCATATGACTGATTTGATCAAACAACAATTTCCAGAACACGCAGAGGCGTGGGAAGATTTTCATCAACGGGTTATCCCGGGCTTAATCGAAAATCAACCAACGGGACAACGGACTGCTGCACCGATTCTTCGGATTCCGATCGTCGTTCATGTCATTCATTCTGGGGAAGCAATAGGTAGTGGATCTAATCTTTCGGTGGCTCAAATTCAAGCACAACTTGATGTATTGAACGAAGATTTTTCAGCACAAAATGCCAACTTTAATCAGACTCCTTCACAATGGGCTTCTATCATCGGAAATCCAGATATTCAGTTTTGTCTAGCCAGTGTTGATCCTTCGGGAAATCCTACGAATGGGATTACCCGACATAACTTAACAATCACCGGAACAAATGTCAACGATAGTAATATCGAAGATGTAATCAAACCACCAACTACTTGGAATTCAGATTTATATTATAATATTTGGACTTTACCAATTCCTGGAACTACTGCCAACGGAGGTACCGTAGGCTATGCTTATTTACCAAACAACTTTACTATCGGTTCTGATTTTGACGGAACGGTGGTTGACTGGCGCTGGTTTGGTGCCCCAGGCTTTAGTCAGTCTGGCTATAAAACTTTGACACACGAAACAGGACATTATTTAGGCTTACCACATACTTTTAACGAAAATGATTGCAATGGTGATGATAATATTGAGGATACCCCAAATATCAATGCCGCTACGGCTAGCTTGATTCCTTCGTTAAGTTGTAGCAATAATAATTTTCCTACCGGACCAAACTCGTGTGGAGCAGAACATATGTATGTCAATTACATGGATTATGTAAACGTTGATTTTTGTTATACCTCTTTTACTGCGGGACAAATTGCTGTCATGCGAGGGGTATTGGAAGGAGATCGACCATTTAATTATGGTAGCCGTCTAGCATTAGTTAACAATAGTAATACAGCTTGTGCTTCGGCAGCAAATAATATTGGAATTACTTCTGTTATTCAACCAACTGCGGGTACCAATTGTACTCCTGGCGCCGTCACTCCACAAGTTACTATTGGAAATTTTGGAACGGATGCCATTACTACTTTTTCTGTTTCTTATCAGATCAACAACGGAGCATTGGTAACTGAAAATTTTGTGGACAATATCGCGAGTGGC
Source organism: Saprospiraceae bacterium (assembly GCA_023300665.1). GTDB lineage: Bacteria > Bacteroidota > Bacteroidia > Chitinophagales > Saprospiraceae > JALZUU01. The sequence continues at coordinate 1,989 of JALZUU010000363.1, forward strand.
GCTACGGCTACCGTGAGTCTTCCTGCATTTACACCACCGGCAACTGCTTATAATTTTATTGTTTTTACCCAAAACCCAAATGGAGTAACAGATACTCAAACAGATAATGATACAGCTTCTATCACCTCGACTTTGGTCACTCCGCAAGTACTTCCGTTCTTAGAAGAATTTACGGCTACGACTATTAATCCAACAGCCGCAGGTTCTTATCCTTTCAATCCAGATGCAGATAATTTTGTATGGCAACATGTGCCTATTTCGGCTTACGGATCTACTGGAGGTGCTATTCTATTTGACAATTATGAAGGCAGTAATACCAATAATCCATTTGGAACCATTGATGCTTTTATCAGTCCAGTACTCGATTTATCTAATAGTACCAATACTTCTTTGACCTTCGATGTTGCCTATGCAAGATACGATAATGGTGGAGGTGACTTTTTTAATGATAGTTTAAGAATTTTAATTTCTACCGATTGTGGTAGTAACTATAATGAATTGGTTTTTAATGAAGGAGGCGCTACGCTAGAAACTGGATCTGCCACATCTTCCCCTTTTACTCCTTCTGCAAACGAATGGGAAAGTCGAACAGTAAACTTAAATAACTATGACGGACAATCTGCTATTTCTGTTGCTTTTGTAAATATTTCTGGATGGGGTAATCGCTTATTTTTAGATAATATTAATATCACAACAACTGGATCCACTTGTGATCTAGTGGCAACCATTGCAACGACAGATGCATTCTGTTTTCAAGATAATAGTGGAACTGCGCAAGTTTTTACGGACGGTGGAACTGCTCCTTTTACTTACTTGTGGCATAATCAAATGACCAATCAAACCATCTTATCTGAAGCAGGCGTCGTTTCTGTTACGGTTACAGATGCAAATAATTGTACGACCATAGCTACCAGCGAAATATTAGAACCTGAACCAATCAGTTTTGGAAT
>JALZUU010000364.1 GCA_023300665.1 Saprospiraceae bacterium
TCTTAAAGCTTTTGGGAAACGATCTTTGATAAAAGTCTACAACTTTGTACAGTGTATTTCTTTCTTTAATGATCAATAATTGGATTTACTGATCGGTGGATTTTAAAACTAAAAAACTAAAAATTATAAAAAACGTATTTGTTTGTTATCTAGTTGAAAAACAGAAAGTGTTTGTCAAATTTAATAACGATTTCTAGTTCTTTATATTGTAGGATGAAGGTTTTTTAAGTAAAAATTTTATTTACTGTAGTAATACTTGCTTATTGTGATTTCTGAAAAGGAGAAATATTTTTAATTAGAGATTTATTTATATTTTATAAGATTGGTAGGTGATGAAATTAGGATGCTGAATTCTGATTTTGCACCAAAATCTAAGAAATATTTTTCTATTATTTAATAATAATTAATTTAAAATTCTCTGTTGAATAGTTATGTTTATGAACTACTTCTAAAGCTGGAGATCATGAAGAATCGAAGATTTCTTAAAATAGTTATGGAAGGAACTTAGGTTACTTGAGACTAAAATAACTTTATATAGCAAACAAATAGAAATGATTAATTTTTGTTTCCTTTCGATCGAATAAATTTCTCAATCTCTTCAAAGCTATAAAGCGAAACTCCACCTACCATACACTTCTTAATATCTCCGGCACGGCCCCAATTTCGAATGGTGTTTGCCGATACTCCAAACCGCTTTGCTGCATCCCCTGCGTTTCCATAAATTGCTTCATTCGTGTTTCCCACTTTTTTAAATTCTTTAATTGCCTTTTCTAGATCTATTTTTATGTCTAATAAGTCTGATCTAATTAAAGTTGTTATTTCATCTCGTAGTGTGGTAAAAGGATTATTTTGATTTGTTTTCATCATATGTTATTTATAGTTGACAAAAGGTCGAATACAAGCTTATAGAAGAGAAACTATAATGCCATTTGATAACAAATATAGAATAAAAGTAACCAGATTTTCAAGTTTTTAAATTTTTCAAAAATGTATGAGATTTTTTGCAGAAAAAGCTTTGCGCTGATTTGCTTTAAGATGGGTATTAATTTCGTAGTTAGGTTTTAATATGAAAAAAAATGTGTGATTTTTTCTGCAAATGAGAGAAAGATAATATGAGAATTTTTTTCAAAAAAAGAGAAAAAATAAATAAAGGGCTTGGAGCCATTAAATAAAATTAAAGTAATCGAGCAGATTAGACGTAATCCTTCAACCATTTTTTGAGCATTTCACAACTAAGCTTTTTTCAAATACTTCTGATCTGATTTTTGAGCAACGGTAATTCTAAACCTTCTCGCCTCCGCTCTTTTATCTATATCTATGTATTCGAAAAATTGTTTTTCAGTAGAGTGTCCAGTGATCTGCATTAATCCCGATGGCTCAACCCCTAACTCATAAAAATTGGAAGCAAAAGAGCGGCGAGCACAATGACTAGAGATCCAATTACATCGTAAAGCTTTTTCTCTTTTCGTCTGACCAGCTACATTAAAAGTACGGGTAAAAGTCTTTTCTTTTAAAACTAGTTTGGCAACTTTTTTTATTGTGCGGTTAAATTCCTGAGCAGAGAGACTAGGTAGTACATAATCATATTTGTTCAAAATAATTTGAAGTTCAGGCAATATTGGAATCATGACAAGTTGTTTCGTTTTTTCAGTCAATATTTCTAATAATTTTTCGCCATTATCCTCTTCAATACTATCTTTAGAAATCTTATGCCAATCAGAAAAACGTAATCCAGTATAACAACCAACCACAAATAAATCCCTTGTTCGTTCCCAGCGAGGTCGTTCAGAAAGATCCTCCTTCATCAATTTCCGAAGTTCTTCAAAAGTTACTCGGACTTTACTTTGTACCTTTTCCCGTTTTACTCCAAATCCATTTTCTTGATGTCTTTTATTATTATGATATTCTAATCTAAGTGCCTCATTCATAAACTGCTTAATCACTTCAAATATCTTGGCAGCATTATTAGCAGAGTATTTTCGAGGTGGACTATACATCCATTCTACAAATTGTTCTCTAAATTTCCAATTGATATCGTCGTAGTCCAAGGTTATTTTTTTATCCTCTATAAATTCTTTAAGATTGTTGAATACGGTAATAAATTTCTTCCAGGTACCACGTTTGCCAGATACCGAGTTTTTTTTAGTCTCTATGTAACTTTCGATGAATTCGAATAGAGTAGGGATCCCGACTACTCCAGGACGTGTCTGGCTACCATTTAAATATGCCAGCTCCTTTTTAAATGCTTCTATGGAGATGTCGTGATCAGTATCATAGATATCCAAAGCCCACATTTTATACTGTTGGATTTTGGTATTTATATCAATGTAGCTTTGTCCATGCTTTTTATTGAAGATCGTAGTTCCAGCTTTTGCATTCCAATATTTGGCTTCTACGGTTTCGCCTAGAGGATAGACAAGTTTCTTTGTTCCATATAAAAATTTGAGATTGAGGTAACCAATTGAAGCATTTTTAGATTTCTTTTTTAGGATGACGCGAGGGGTAGGATGAGTTATTTTAGGCATTGCTTTATATTAGTATGTTTGATGTATATGTTGTTTTTGTACTAGTATAAAGATAATATAAAAATGGTATTTAAAAAAATAGAGTAGAACGTTTGTAGAACGTTTAAGGCTGGTAATAGGTGAGTCTATTTTAGGGCGTTTTAACTATCTAATTGATAAGTAAGTGATTATGAATTAATAAAAGTTCAATAGATACCAAATGTTGCTAAGTTCGAGTCCTGCCTCCGCTAC
>JALZUU010000365.1 GCA_023300665.1 Saprospiraceae bacterium
GGATTTTCTGGTTGTAAATTCACATGATCTTTAATAAAAACAATATCGCCAGGGAAGATATGCTGACTCGTACTACCTGCTACATTACTAACGATTAATTCTTCAATTCCTAAAAATTTTAATACTCGAACACCAAAAGTTACCTCTTGCATCGAATAGCCTTCGTAATAATGAAATCGCCCTGCCATTGCTACCACGGGAGCACCTGCAAGGGTTCCAAACACGAGTCGATTTTGATGGCTGGCAACGGTGCTTTTGGGGAAGTGTGGAATGTCTTCGTAAGAAATTTCACTTACTATTTTAATATCATCCACAAGACCTCCAAGACCTGTGCCGAGAATAATTCCAGTTGCGGGTTTGAATGAAACTTGGTTTTGGATAAAGCCAACAGCTTCTTGAATTTTATCGTATAACATTGTGAATATTTAAATACAAATTAATCAACAATCATCCCCTGTTCTTTCAAATCCTGTTCTTTGATATTAGCAGGTACATCACGGAAGCTGTATTGTTGGTCTCTTAATTGCGGAACAAATCCTGCATCTCGGATAGCTTGTTGAATTCCTGAAGCAGTAAATCTAAAAGCAGCTCCTGCTGCTGAAACCACATTTTCTTCAATCATAATACTGCCAAAATCATTGGCTCCTGCATGTAGACAAACTTGTGCGACTTGCTTTCCAACCGTTAACCACGATGCTTGAATATTGACGACATTGGGTAACATAATTCGACTCATAGCGATCATCCGAATATACTCATCACCGGTACAAGTATTTCTGGCTCTTTTGATCTTTTTTAATAAGGTGCCTTCATCCATAAAAGGCCAAGGAATAAAAGCTAAAAAACCTTTTGCGTCTGCTGGTTTTTCAGATTGGACTTGTCGTAAGTCTACAAAATGTTCCATCCTTTCTAAGTTGGTTTCAATATGTCCAAACATCATAGTCGCAGAAGTTGTAAGATGTAGTTGATGAGCAGCGCGCATGACGTCTAACCATTCTTGTCCACCACATTTTCCTTTAGAAATTAATCGTCTAACTCGGTCATCCAAAATTTCTGCACCTGCTCCTGGCAAGGAGTCAAGCCCTGCTTCTTTTAATGCGCTCAAGACTTCAAGGTGCGTAGATTTTTCCAGTTTGGTAATGTGGGCAATTTCTGGTGGTCCTAGTGCGTGTAATTTTAGATTAGGATAAAGTGATTTTAGTTCACTAAATAGATCACAATAATATTTTAGACCAAGATCTGGGTGGTGCCCACCTTGCAATAAAAGCTGCTCTCCTCCGAAAGCAAACGTTTCCTCTATCTTCTTTTTATATTCTTCAATAGAGGTAATATAAACCTCTTCGTGGCCTGGACGGCGATAGAAATTGCAGAATTTACAATTGGCAATACATACATTGGTAGTATTAGAATTGCGATCAATAATCCAAGTAGCTACGTTACCTGGGACATGATGCTGTCGGATTTTATTGCCGACATACATGAGTTCAGTAGTAGTAGCATTTTCAAATAAAAACACCCCTTCTTCGGCAGTCAAGAATTCGAGTTGAAGCGCGCGATGTAATAGATCAGAAATATTCATAATGACAAGGATAGATTAATTCTTCATTAAAACACAAAAACAAGCCTTAGGGTTTACGAATAAAGAGAGATAAATCGTTTGGAATTTATACGAAAATAAACTATATTTGCGTAAACAAACCTCGGAGAGGGAGCCAATTGGTTCCCTCTTTTTTTTACCGGTTATCAAAATAATGTTGTGATTTCAGCTCAATTGACTCAATTATTAGAAGCAAAATTTCAAGAAGAGGAGTTTGCAGACTGTTTTATTATCGAAATAAAAAGTTTACAGAACAAGCGAGTAGAAATTTACGTAGACAGTGATTCAGGCATTACATTTAAAAAATGCCAACAACTCAGTCGTCACCTCGAAGCAGAAATAGATGAAAAAGGATGGTTGGGTGAAAAATATACATTAGAAGTATCTTCTCCTGGTATTACCCGTCCTTTAAAGTTTGCGCGTCAATATCCACGAAATATTGGACGAAAATTAGAGGTAAAGCAACTGGAAGGAGAAACGAAAATCGGCACCTTGATCGAAGTGGATGAAAAGCAAATTATCTTAGAATCAAAACAAAGAATCAAGGAAGGTAAAAAGAAAAAAACGGTAGTCGTTCAAGACATTATTCCGTTTGAAAATATCAAAGAAACTAAAGTAAAAATCACATTTTAAAAACTAAAGTATGAATCTGGTAGATACTTTTTCGGAATTTAAAACTGGAAAAAATATTGATCGCCCTACTATGGTGCGGGTATTGGAAGATGTTTTCCGGACATTAATTAGAAAGAAATACGGATCGGATGATAATTTCGATGTAATTGTAAATACACAAAAGGGTGACCTTGAACTCTGGAGAGTAAGAGAGATTGTTCCAGATGGTGAAGTATTAGATGAACGTAGCCAAATTTCTATTTCTGAGGCGTTAGCGATTGACGAAGATTACGAAGTAGGAGAGGAATGTTATGAACAATTATTTTTAGAACACTTTGGCCGTCGAGCAATCATGGCTGCCCGTCAGACCTTGATTTCCAGAATCATGGAATTGGAAAAAGACGAGGTATTTAAAAAATATAGCGAACGTATCGGAGAGATTGTTCTTGGTGAAGTACATCAGATTCTAAAAAGAGAAATCTTGATTCTTGATGATGCAACCGGCACAGAATTAATCATGCCTCGTAATGAAATGATTCGTGGAGATTTTTACCGAAAAGGTGATATGGTGAAAGGAGTGATTCGAAAGGTAGAAATGAAGAATAATAACCCAGTGGTTATTGTATCAAGAACAGATAGTACTTTCCTAGAAAAATTAATGGAGCAGGAAGTTCCTGAAATCGAAGATGGTTTAATTACGATCAAACGGATCGTTCGAATGCCTGGTGAACGTGCCAAGGTAGCTGTAGAATCTTATGACGATCGAATTGATCCAGTTGGAGCTTGTGTAGGTATGAAAGGATCTAGAATTCATGGAATTGTTAGAGAATTGAAAAACGAGAATATTGATATCGTTAATTTTACGAGCAATGATAACTTGTTTATTCAACGAGCACTGACACCAGCGAAGGTGACAAAAATTGATCTAGATCTTGAAACTAAAAGAGCATCCGTATATCTAGAACCAGAACAAGTTTCTCTGGCGATCGGTAAAGGTGGTACCAATATTAAACTAGCAAGTCGTTTGACAGAGTTTGAAATTGATGTATTCAGAAATACCGTAGAAGTTGAAATCGATGATGTTGATTTGGAAGAATTTAGTGATGAAATCGATAGCTGGATCATCGAAGAATTGAAAAATATCGGTTGTGATTCTGCAAAAAGTGTATTGGCATTAAGCCGTATGGAATTAATCCGACGATCTGATTTGGAGGAAGAAACAGTAGATGAAGTACTAAAAGTACTAGCTGCAGAATTCGAAGAAGATGATACGAAAAAAGAAGAAGAAGAGTAAAATCTCTTTAATTATAGTGCAAAATAGCCGAATAAGGCCTTGAAAACCCCTGTTTTTAGTGAAATAACACTTAAATATCAGTAGTTTTCTCGTATCTTTGCAATCCGGAACCATAAATACAATTTATATGTTTTCGTATTACGGCTATTTTGTTTTATTTGACATAAAGCTTTTAATGATGAGTTTTTTAAATCCAATAATTCTATTAAAATGATTTAAAATGTAATTCTAATTACTTATCGGAAAGGCTGTTGTCTATCACTAACAAATATCGCTTACTTCGCCACTAAAAAATATTGAATGGCACAAAGATTAGTTAAGGTAGCAAAAGAATTAAACGTAGGGACAACCACAATCGTCGATTTCCTGGCGAAGGTTGGTCATCAAATTGACAATAAACCTACAGCTAAGATTTCCGACGAGATGTACGATGAGTTGCTCAAGGAATTCCGGAACTCTGCTGCCATCAAAGAAAAAGCCGACCAATTAGTTATTGGCACTCGTTCTACTCCAAAGAAAGAGGAAGCACCGAAAAAAGAAATATCCTTTTCGCCTCCACCAACAGCTCCCACTCCTCCCCCACCAGTACAAGAAACGCCTCCTGAACCAGTAGTCGAAGAAATTCCAGTAGTCGAAGAAGAAATTTCGAT
>JALZUU010000366.1 GCA_023300665.1 Saprospiraceae bacterium
TTTTTAAACAGCTTCATAGTAGATAAATAAAAAAATCGCCAAAATACGATTCAGGGGTAAGGTGAATTTTGGCGACTTTTTATTTTTGGGATAGAGGGTTACTGGAACTTTTTTAAAGAAAATTTTCCAGTCATGTTTTCTCTAATAAAAAACATGGCATGCTCCAAATAGAATGATTGAAATAGTCAATCCCCAAAGGAAAATGTTATAAGCAATTCGGATAAATTTATATCGGTGACTTAGATCTAATCCAAGATAGTAAATATCTCTTTTGATGGTATCGTATAGGAAATCTCTGTCTACCATCATTTCCTGAACCGCCCATTCAAAATCTTCTAGCGGGACTTGATAAAAATCATCAAAGGTCATCAAACTAGCAGATTTATCAACTACGTTTTGTTTTGAGAATGAGGTCCTTTCCATTTTAGGTCTAGTGGCAAATATGGCAAATGCAATAGAGAATAAATTGGTGAGGATCATTGGAACAATTCCATAGATTAAATGAGGATCCTCATCTAATTGTGTGTATAAACTACCAAGTATTACAGAGATGATAATTGAATTTATCGTAATTAAAATACTTGATTTAGTGTCTACAATTTGTCGACGGGTGTATAGATTTTTAGAGGATAATCGAAACCAAGTTTCTAATCCTCTATCTGGAAAACCCTCTACCTTTGATAGTTTTTTCTTAAGGGCTTTTAGTCTATCCTTATCAATATTCATTTCCTTTCGAAGGAGTTTATCGAGATCTTTGTCCGATTGTTTTTTAGATAGTTCTTCTGACATTATTTATTTAATTTAATTTTAAGTTGAGACTTAATCCTGCACCTTGTGTTCTAATTTGCAGTCTTTTTTGTTTATGTAATCTTGGAATTAAATATCCAATGGTTGCTCCAAGTGCGTATCCAGTAATGACATCGGTTGGAAAATGTCTTCCTGCCTTAAATCGAAGATAACCAATCGTGGCCGGGATAAGGGCGGCCGTAGACCAAACCAAATATTTATTTTTCATTTCAGGGTGAACATCTAAAATAACGGATGCCATCAAAAAAGACATCGCAGTGGTTACAGATGTATGTCCAGAAAAGAAAGATAATCTGGCTTCACCTTCAAGTTTGCTTTCTATTGGTATAGAAGGATCATACGTAAATGGTCGAAACCTTTTGCTTAATCCTTTGGTAATATTAGTAATTCCAGCAGTAATCAACAGTGTTTCTGTGGCCATCAATCCTACCGATACTCCTTCAAATCTACACTTTGGAATAAGGTAAGCAATCACTGGAAGTGAGAGCGAACTAAAAAGAATGATATCGCTAATATTTTGAGCTTTAGTTGATTGGTTGCCAATGGCTTGTCGATCTAATCGATTAATACTCGTCGGATCTAAACCATTAATTTGGTCTAAAGTTGGTCCATCTACCTTGTTTACTAGGATGGTACCCAATACGTTAAGACCAACACCTCCTCCAACAATAATCAGGTCTTTTTTCCAGTCAAATTTATATATTTTTTCTTGACCATTTCCACAAAATGGAAGAAGCAATAAAATTATCAATAAAAGTCTAAATTTTATCATTATTAATTGATGATTTTTATTTTTAATAAAGAAGTTGTTTAAAAACTCTAAAAATTAAATCGAGTGGATGATAAAATTAAACGCACCATTGTTAATTGGCCAGTTAGATTCTCTTATTCGTGAAATACGATATGGAGAAGCTAACTGGCCTAAAGAACAACTAATATGATCGGACGGAACAGTTAAGTGTGTCCATTGACAAGGCTTTGACTTTTAAGAAAAATCACCGCATTGCCACAGCTTATGGAACCGTCCGTTTTCTTTTAAATTGTCTGAAACTCAAACAATGAAAAGCTACTAAAAAGTCAATGATCCACCAATACTTAGTGTTGACTCGTCACTATTTCCTTGATAGTATCCTATTGTAAATCCTACCAAGTTTAGTGGAGTAAAGAATATTCCTCCTCCAACACTGCTGTGCCATCCATCAACATCGTCTGGATCTTCATCGAACCAAACTCTACCATAATCAAAGGCTCCAAAAACTCCTAGTGCGACAGGGAATGCTCCTTTTCCTTTTAACAGTTTATATCTTAAATCTGTGGCATGAAAAGCCATGGTCTCTCCAGCAAAACGATTGGTTCTAAAACCACGTAATCGACCAACTCCACCAAGGTAATTAGCATGGAAAAATTCTGTATCACCGATGGTATGAGCAGCTCCCATATTCATTGCTAAAACCAGTGTATTAGATTGGTTAAACGGGATATAAGTGGTCAAACCAGTACCAAAGGTTAAGTTGGAAAAGTCAGAGTCTTCTAGGTTTAATTTATAGTCGGTAAACATGTTAAAGCTAAATCCTCTGGTTGGTATACCAGGATTGTTGATTCGTTCTGTCACCCACTCTAATCTAAGTCCACCATAGACCTTAGCATCAAAAGCTACGTCAGGTAGTCCAGCAAGATCAGACTCAATAAAACGATCTTCATCATCGTCGATTCTATCTAAATTGAAATATTCAAGAGAAGGATTAATGATAAACCTGGAACTATTCCAAATTGGTTTAACAAAACCAGGATTGATATCAATATGTGTTCCTTTTACGATATGAAAACTCGTGCTAGAAGCCTCGTCTATATTTGGAAAAACATCTTCGTAGTCTACAAAATTATTTCCTAAACCATAGAATCGTTGAGTGAAGGCAGGGCCTATACCTGTCGCATCTAATGAGAAATCCCATTTTCCTAATGCTTTAGGAAAGTAACCAGCGTAGTTCACAACAAAGGCCGTAGCTTGAGGGAAAAACGAAACAGCTAATTTATGGCTGGCTTTAAATGGATCGGATCTGAACCCAAATTTTGTCAACCATATATTATAGGTTAGACCAACTCCGTCATCTGTTAAAAACCCAAGGGTAGGGAAACGGAAAAGTCGATCTTGCTGCCAATCTAATCTATTATAACGATTGACACCATCTTCATCTTTTATTTTAGATTTATGTGGTCCAGTTACAGCTATTCCATCTGGTCGATCATAAACTAAGATATTATTATTAGTAGATTGATTAACGATGACATCTTCACCACTTCCTCCAACAATTCGAATTTTAATAGAAGACTTATGGTTTCCTTTGATTTCGAAATTATCTGTTTTTTTCAGTCCGTGTAATATTAACTCTTCCGTTTGTGCACCATTTAGGATGTATTTGTATTTAATACTTTTTGGAGACTTTTCTTTACTATAAACGACTACTCTCAATTTATCTTGTGGTAAGTATTCCACTTCAAAGAAGTCTGCTTTATTGGTTCCAGGTACAGTTACCTGCTTGTAAATATAGTCGTACCAGTCGTTAGCAAACTTTGTTAAGTTTCCTCTTCTTACCCGTAATACCTTTTTGATATCTTCTGCATTAAGTTTTTGAATTTCTTCTGGCCAGTCACGAAAAGCTTCGTCGATGACATCGTCGGTTAAACGTCCTTGTAATTCTACGGCTGCGGCGATAAATTCTTCTTTATTTACATCATTTAAGAAGGTTCTATCAAAATATCGAGCACTAAAGATTAATCCAGGGAAGAAATCAACCTTTTCTTTAAATCTTCTTAGCATCGGATTAAAGAAGGGGCGACTTGCGATATAATCCAAAACTCCATCATTTTTAAAGAATACTTGATCTCGGTCACGAGGAACGGGTCTATAAAGGGTAGAGTCTTGCGTTTTAAAACTTGCCCATCGCCACTGATCTTCATGTCTATCCCAATCACCAATCCACATATCGAATAATCTTGATCGAAGAGTGATCTCTTTATCAATTTTGTGTTTAGGATTTTTGATTAACAAATCCGCTAAATCGAGGGTATTGATGGTTTTCTTAGTTCCTCCATAATTTCTATGTGTACTGGCATTTCCACCAGGTCTTTCTTCAAAAACATATAAAGCTTCAGAAAAGTCGGTATTATAATCTCCTAATGCTTTCTGATGAGGAAGATATACCAATTTTGGGTTGGCATGGTAAATCTGAGCAGCATCTGCTAGTTTAGGAATTGCTAAAGCACCATAAGGGTGCGAAGCTGCAATACCATCCTGAATCATGGATTGGACCACGGTATTTCTTAAAGCAGGAGGTACTACTTTTTCTACATCTTTATTAACAGAACGAAGCACATACTGAACACCATCTGGATTTTCTAATCTTAAAGAATTTGTCTGAAAACCACCACCTTGTTGGATTGGTTTTAGGCCTCCATCAATCTCATCTAGCCACATTAAAGGAGCGTCCACTTCTTGCGTCCAAGCTTCTCGGTAAAATTTACCTCTTAAAAATTTCTGTTTTTCATAAATATCAGAAGCATTCAATCTAACGGTTTCAGGGTATTCACTTTTAGCTTTGTAGATCGTTTTGTCTTCAAAATCTTCTAATACTTTTTTGTGAACTAACTTTCTGTAAAGTAATTTTAGCTTTTTAGTTTCGGTATCAATTCCGTAAAATTCCATCCATAGTTCTAAGTCGGTGGTATGGACTATTTTTACGAATCCTTGGCTCATGCTTGAGAATTCTGCACCATCGCCTTTTCTAACATAAGATACTTTACTACCACTTCCTGATACCACGTAATGACTTTTATTTCTCAAGAAATACTGTAAATTATTATCATGTCCAGCAACGGTAATACAACCTTCGCAGTTCAGTAATCCAGTTTGGATAGAAGCTCGGAAAGCTTCATAATCTGGGTGACCAAAATGTTGTGGAATACCGATTAATTTTTTTGTACCGGTAATCAAAGATCCAAGGACTGGCAATGGTAATAGATGACTTTTAGCTGGATAATCTCCTCCAATGATCCCATTTGTATAAACTGGGTGGTGCATTGCTAGGACGATATTTTTTCGTTTATTTCTAGCAACAATTCCTTGTAGGTAACTAATGAATTCAAGATTATTGTCAATATCACAGCTTGATTTTCTTCGCTCGTTTGTGTTATCATTTTGTATTAGCCATTGAGAATCTACTAACACTAAAATTAAGTCTTCCGAGATGGTAACGACGGTGGGTTCACCACAACCTTTACCAGGTCTAAAGATATTTTTGCCTCCTGCGAGACCTTCGATAAAAGCTTCAGAAGCTTGCACTCCTTCTACGGTATGCGATTGTCCATTATTCCATTCGTGATTACCAGGCAAGAAAAAGACATTTTTAGAGTGATCAGTTAACTCATTGACACACATGCTTAAGCTTTTTGTTAAGTCAGCGTATTCTTTTGTTTCTTCATCTGGCAAACCAGAAGCAGAGATAGAATTTCCTAAAAAGATAACGGACTGGTTATCAATATCAGGAGAGAGTTGTTCCTTAATCATGGAGATTAAAGCACCTTGATCGAGGTTGTTAGATTCTAAACCGAGATCACCAATTAAATATAGTTCTGCATCAATTTTTTCTTTTGAAAAAGTTTGGTCTAGACCACTACTACTTTTAAAGTAAGGCTGTTTACTAGCACAAGAAGAAAGAACCAAAATAAATAATATAATGGTTAGTTGAGATATTATTCTTTTCATAATATAAGTTAATAAGTAAGGTTAAAACTAAAGTCGAAAATGGTTGTGAGAGTGTATTTATTTGATTTGGCAAAGTTATCTCTTTTTAAAGCTAAATCTCTTATTTTTAAGATATTTATTTAGGAATAATTAAAAGCCTAAGTTAAATTTTTAAGATTTTGATTTGTTTTTCTTATGAAGTTCATCGGCATCTATTTTTAGAACATCTGCTTTTTTAAATAAATCTTTTGAGACTTCTAAAGCTAAAGATTCTTCTGCATATAGTTCAGCAGGAACACTAATGTCTCCTAAGTAAAGCGCTCCTCTAATTTTTAGTGCGTCGGGGTTAAATAATCCTTTTTTAGGTAAGGCTAGAGTTAGGGTAGCATTGGCATTGATGGCAGGAGTAAAAACTTGTCCAGATGTTAAGTCTAAGCCTGAAGGAGTGTCTAAGGAAAGTTTAGGAATTGTTTTAGCATTCGCCCAAGTAATCATTCTTTTGGCCATCCCTCTTGGATTTCCATTAATACTATATCCAATGATTCCATCAATAATTAAGTCTGCTTCCAGATGAGAATCTAGTGATTCTCCCTGTTGAATCTGTACGCCCATTTGTTTGAGGCTAATCAATTGATGAGCTGGAATGGGTGTCATTTCTTCAGGTTCGTGCGACAGGTAGATTTCTACATTTACGCCCCAATTAAAAAGTCGACGGGCACAAACCAAGGCTCCTCCTCCGTTTCCACCAGAGCCTGCTAACACAATTACTTTTTTCTGGCTTAGATTATTTTTTAAAAATCGGTCAACTGCTAAGATGGCTAGGCACCTTCCTGCATTTTCCATCATTTGAATGAGATCGATCCGGTAGGTTTCCATCATCAAGCGATCTACCTCTATCATTTGTTCGGTAGTTATTCTAGGAACATTATTTTTGTATTTTTTAATTCGCTTCATTGATATTTTAGTAAGTTGGATTAACGAGATTCGTCAAGTATTTGTTTTAGTTTATCTAAGTCCCTAAAGATAAGAGACCTTCTGTTATAATGGATAATTTTATTTTTTCGTAATTCAAGGAGATTGGTGGTTGCTGTTTGTCGAGCAGTTCCAGCAGCTATTGAAATTTCTAATTGAGTTGGTGGAAAATCAATGACTACTTCGAAGCCTACTTTTTTACCTTTTCGGTTTGCTAAGTCCCATAAATATTGAAGAATTCTAGACCTGGAAGACATAAAGCGAAGTTGATTAGCTTTCTTTTGATTTTGTCTAGTTTGATCTGCTAAGGATTGGAGAATTATTCGATTAAAAGAAGGATCATTTAAGAGACTATTAATTTTGTCCAGTGAAACTTTTTTAATGGTCGTATTACTAGTTTCTACCAAGACATAGCATCCTTTGTAGGCGTCTTTACTAAAGGCAGTTTCTAAATTGATAAAGTCCCCAGTATTCACAAATCGCTCTTGATAACAAAGATCTTTATGTTCTTGATTGATAATGGAAACCTTTCCTTTGTCAAGAAATAGGAGAGAATTGACTAAATCTGACTCCTCTAAAATCATTCCTTTTTTATAAGGCTTACCAGGTGTATTTGTTAGGTAAAGAGAAATACTTTTTTCTTTAGTCAAACTATTCTTTTTTCTATATGTAAGTTCGTAACTAAAACTCATGATTCGTTATTTTTAATGGTTATATGGTCAATCATGTTGAGATTAATGCTCAAGCTTATAACTACCAAGCCAATGCCAAAAATAAAAATCTGTTGATATGATGGTTATTTTCTGATAATCAATCTAATAGATATTGTAAAAAACGGCTTATATGGAATCCTAAATAAAATAATTTCTGATATTTAGGAATAACATCTTAAATATCAGACTCCGTGATAAGGTTGGAGGAAATAGGGCTGGATGCGATAGGAATTTTAGGGACTTATGGCTTTAATTAAAGGAAGGAGTTCTCTTTTTTTATGTTGAGTTTTGACATTCTTGAGCTCAAGGTTTTAGCGTTTATTTCTAGCTTTTCTGCTGCACCTCCTTCACCGAATATTTTCCAATCTGATCGAATACAGGCTTCTGTTATATGTCTGATTTCCATTTTTTTCATCGTAAGAAATTCGTCATTACCCTTTTGGTACTTTAGGTTAAAGGTTGGATTCCAATCCATTATTTCTAATTGTTCTCCCAGACTGGTGATCATAAAACGTTCCGTCAAATTTTCTAGTTCTCGGATATTTCCAGGATAGTTATAGCTCATCATAATTTTTAAGGTTTTGGCTGGAACTGTGGAAATTTTACGTCCAATATTTGCTTGATGTTTTTTCAAAAAATGTTCTATTAATATTGGAATATCTTCTTTTCTTTCTCTTAGAGGTGGGCTCGTGATTGGAAAGACATTTAATCGAAAATATAGATCTTCTCTAAACGTATCTTCTTTTATGGCTTTTTCTAGATCTATATTGGTTGCTGCAATTATTCTGGCATTAGACTTTATCGTCGTATTTCCTCCTAGTCGCTCAAATTCTCCATCCTGTAAAATTCTTAATAATTTTGCTTGCAGGTCAATCGGTAATTCTCCTATTTCATCTAAAAAAATAGTCCCTTCATCTGCTACTTCGAAGCGCCCAATTCTTTGTTGACTTGCTCCAGTAAAGGCGCCTTTTTCATGTCCAAATAATTCACTTTCAATCAAGTTTTTAGGGAGTGCCGCACAGTTGACCTTGACGAGTGGTTTTTCACTTTTTTTACTCAACGAATGGATTTCACGTGCCAATAACTCCTTTCCGGTACCTGATTCTCCTTGTATTAAAACGGTTGTATTGGTCGTAGCAACTTGTTCTAGTATTTTTAAAGTTGCCTTAAATTTTTCGCTAGAAGTGATTATTTTTTGAAAGTCCTGATCCTGATTAATTTCTTCTGTCAGATAGGTATTCTCTTTTTCTAATTGTTGGTTAACTTTCTTAAGTTGTTCCAGTAAGGAGTCTTTGTCTTCTCGCAATTGATAAAATTCTAGCGCATGGTCTAGTACATTTTTCATCTGCAACTTCTTCCATGGTTTGGTCATATACCGATGGATATTACATTCATTAATAGCCTTGACCACCACTTCTAAATCAGAGTATCCCGTTAAAAGAATTCGAAGGGTTTTAGGAAAATATTTTTTTACTTTTTTTAAAAATTCAATACCTGATAAGCCTGCCATACGTTGATCGGTAACCACCAAATGAATCTCATTTTGCTTTAACAAAGTGAAACCTTCGGAAGCAGATAGGCCAATAAAAAGATTAAATTCCTCTTGGAAACCTGTTTTAAAGGTTGTTAAACTTTGTGTATCGTCATCTATGATTAGTATATTATATTTCCCATTTTTTAGCATGAAATGAATCCTCTTTTTTATTTCAAATATTGCTTAATTCCATAGCTGGCAAGCACTCCTTCACCAGTTGCAGCTGCTACTTGGGCGATCGCACCCTCTCTACAATCTCCAGCTGCAAAAATTCCTTCTTTTGAAGTTTGTGCAAGGCCTGTAGTTTTAATAAATCCTCTTTTATCTAATTCAACAAGATCAGCAAAAGGTTTGGTATTTGGAATGAGCCCAATAAAAATAAATACACCATCAGCCGTCAGTAATTCTTGCTTTTGGGTTTCGTTATCTTCAACTTTTAACTCCTTAAATAAACCTTTCTCATCTGCCATGAATTCCAAAGAAGATTTATTCATGTGCGTAGAAATATTCTTAATGGATGCTAGTTTTTCAACATAAGTTTCTGACGCAGAGAACTTAGGTCCGCGATGGACAATCTTTACACTTTTACAAAAATTAGCTAAAAAGATCCCTTCTTCTAAGGCAGAATTTCCTCCACCGATAACAATGATGTCCTTATCTCGATAAAATGCGCCGTCACAGGTAGCACAAAAATGAACTCCAGAACCAATCAATTCCTTTTCTCCAGGAATGCCTAATTGCCGATAGGTAGACCCCGTAGATAGGACGACTGATTTGCCATGGTATTCTTTCGTAGCGGTTTTTATAACAAATAAATCTTTCTCTTTTCCAAAAGAAACCACCTCTTCTCCAGTTTTTATGGTCGCACCATAAGTTCTGGCCTGTTCTTCCATTTTATCCATTAAGCTAGGGCCTGAGATAGAGGTAAATCCAGGATAATTTTCTATTTTTTCTGTTAAAAAAGCATTACCACCGATGGTTTTCTTTTCTAAAATAAGGGTATCAAATCTATCTCTTTGCGCATAAATAGACGTGGTTAGTCCTGCTGCACCCCCGCCAATGATAATCGTGTCAAATACTTTTTCTTCTCTAACCTCATCGAGTTGAAGTGCTTGGCGAAGTTCTTCATTGGCCGGTTCTACCAGTATAGTTTCGTTATTTATTACAATGGTTGGAATCTTTCTTTTTCCATTGTTTATTTTAGTAATAATAGGAATAGACCATTCATTTTGTTCAATATCTATAAATTGATAATTGATATTATTATCATTTAAAAAAGATTTTGACTTTCTACAGTCAGGACACCAATCCGCACCATATAGGACAATATGATAATCTTCATTGATTCCTAGGGCGGCAGCTAAACTATCGTTGTTGGGGTTGGTGTGAGATTTTCCGTTGATGATGATGGTAGGAATAATTCGTTTACCCTTATTAATAGATTCTACCCGTTGGGTGGCTGCTTGATCTAAATCAACATCAATGAATTCAAATTTAATATTGTTTTCTTTTAAAAAGGCTTTTGCTCTACGGCAGTCAGGGCACCAATCGGCGCCATAAAATTGGATTGTATTCATAATATTGGATCGTTAGTTTTTAAACAACTTCTTAAAGAATGACGAAGAAAAGGAATTTTTCTAAACTTTATTCTTAAAAGTAGCTAAAATTATTAAGTGATGAAGATGCTTTTCCTAAATGTAATGGCGGAGACAAGTTAAAGTATGGGAAATCAAAGCTAGAAAAATTTAATGAAAAACAAACATACGAAATCATAGGTACTAATATAATTATACTTAAATTTACGAAAAAAAACAGGTATGACTTTCAAAGATTCAACATTTTTTAACCGTGATCTCTCATGGCTAAGATTTAATCATCGTGTGTTACAAGAAGCAGCTGATCAAAGAAATCCTTTGTATGAGCGGCTTAAATTCCTAGCTATTTTTTCTTCTAATCTAGATGAATTTTTTGAAGTTCGGGTTTCCAATATTCGGCAAATTAAAAAATTAGATAAACCACTCCGTAAAAAATTAATTACCAAGCCGAATAAATTATTAAAAGAGATAAAAAAAGAAGTTTTTCGTCAACAAGAGGAGTTTGGAAAAATTTATGAAAAACAGATTTTACCAGCATTAAAAGAAAATGGTATTTCTATTCTTTCCTTTGAAAACTACACCAAAGCACATAAGGATTTCGCAGAAAAATATTACGAAAAGCATCTATCTGGAGCGCTTACTTTAAAATTAAAAGACCAAGAAAGTCAGGACGGTCTATTCATTGAAAATGAGAAGTTATATTTGATGACGATGACGCCTAGTCAAGATTTAATTTGGGTGAAAATTCCTGAAGACAGTGATCGATTTGTAATTCTTCCTTCCTCCAAAGGTCAGCATCATATCAGTTTTGTAGATGATATATTGAAATGTCAACTATATCAATTCTATCAAACCCCCTTTTATAGCATCAAGATTTCGAGAGATGCTGAATTATATATTGAGGATGAATACTCTGGAAATTTATTAGAAAAAATCGAATCTTCACTTTCTAATCGAGATACGGGACAAGTGACAAGAGCATTGATTGATAGTACGATGCCTAGTGATATGATTCAAAAATTACATAAAGTATTGGATATTAATGATACGGATATTGTACCCGGTGGAAGATTTCACAACCTTAAAGATTTTTTTGGCTTTCCAAATCCTACGGATCATCAATTGTCATTTCAGGAGCTCGCTCCTAAAAAGCAAGCGGCATTTGTCAAAGCGAAGAATCTTTTTAAGTTGATCAAAACCAAAGATCGACTGTTGCAATTTCCCTACGAGTCATTTGATGAAGTGGTCCGTTTTGTAGAAGAAGCTGCGAAGGATTCAAAAGTGACCAATATTAAAATGACGCTTTATCGAGTCTCTAAAAAATCGGCCATTGCAAAAGCCTTATTGAGTGCTGTTCAGAATGGAAAACAGGTGATGGTCTTTATTGAAACAAAGGCTAGATTTGACGAAGCAAACAATATTAAATGGGGAAAAAAATTGGCAGAAGCAGGTGCCAATGTAATTTATAGCTATCCGGGAATAAAAGTGCATTCTAAAATTATGTACATCGAACGAGCGGAAGAAAACAAAACACAAGGCTACGCTTATATTGGTACCGGAAACTTTAATGAGAAAACTTCTCGTATTTATACAGATTATGGGTTGTTTACCGCCAATGGTAAAATCACTAAAGAATTATCAAAGGTTTTTCAAGTCTTAGAACGAAAATTAATTGTACCTAAAACTAAAAATTTATTGATATCTCCTTTCTCTTCTAGGAGTACTTTTGTCGAATTAATTGAAAATGAAATAGACTTAGCGAATGATGGAAAACCAGCAAGCATTACGCTAAAACTCAATAGTCTACAAGATCAGAAAATGATTAAAATGCTCTATAAAGCTAGTAATGCTGGAGTAAAAGTTCGATTGTTAGTGAGAGGCATTTGTTGCTTGGTGGCAGGAGTGGAAGGTCAAAGTGAAAATATTTTTATTACAAGTGTAGTAGATCGTTTCTTAGAGCATGGTAGAGTTTATATGTTTGGGAATGGTGGAAAAGAGAAAATGTATATTGGTTCCGCCGATTGGATGACGCGTAATTTAGATCATCGAATAGAGGTGATCACGCCGATTCTAGATCCAGATATTTTCCAAGAAATTAAGAATAGTGTTCAGCTGCAATTAGATGATCATGTGAAAGCAAGAATTGTGGATGCTAATCAAGAAAATAAATATGTCGGTACTTCAAAAGACGAGGGTTCTCAACTTTTGATCTATAATGGTCTCTAAATTTTCTCTGGCTCCTCCAGGAGAAGGGCAGGTCGAAATTTTCAAAATTTTAAAAGGAATGAAAATTTGGACCTGCCCTGTTTTTTGCAATTTGAACCCATCAATCAGCTCTGCTTTGTGAATCTATCTAGCTGTTTTATTTTCAATATAATTCTTATCACTCCAATCAAGTATCACAGAATACTAGGCCCCATACTAC
>JALZUU010000367.1 GCA_023300665.1 Saprospiraceae bacterium
AGAAAAATTGCACAGGAGACCGTGAAGGAAGTAAAGGATATGTGCGGATTACTAAACGTTAAACTCTAACTTATGAAAATCATCTGCATCGGTCGTAATTACGCAGACCACGCCAAAGAACTTGGAAATAAAGTCCCAACCAAGCCGCTTGTTTTTATGAAACCCGGCTCTGCCCTATTGGTCAATAGCAAACCATTTTATTATCCTGAGTTTACCAAAGACCTTCATTACGAATTGGAATTGGTTTTAAAAATCAGTAAAAATGGTCGCCATATTCAACCGGAATTTGCTAAGGATTATTATCAAGAAGTCGGCTTAGGCATCGACTTTACCGCTCGTGATTTACAAAAACAATGTAAAGAGAAGGGACATCCTTGGGAAATCGCTAAAGCTTTTGATCATTCTGCGGTCATTGGTAAATTTGTCAATCTTAAATCTGCGACAGTTGATGGTCATCTCGAATTTTATTTAAATAAAAATGGAGAAAAAGTACAACACGGTTTTACCAAAGACTTGATCTTTCCTTTCGACGATTTGATTGTCTACGTTAGTAAATTTTTCAAACTACAAAAAGGAGATTATATCTATACTGGCACCCCTGCTGGTGTTGGTCCTGTAACGATTGGCGATGAACTAGAAGGGGTATTGGTAACACCTAGTGGAGAAAAGACCTTGTTGAGTTGTGCAGTGAAGTAGGAAATCTCAAAATAATAAATATTATTTTCTCTTCTAGGACGCTAAAATCCTCAAAAAGCCCCCTATTTAGTCGCTCTAAATACATTGTAAAAGCTCATTCTTAGAAAATGAGCTTTTACTGAAGTCTACATCAAGTCCCACTCCTTAGCTTTTTACCAAAACAATCCTTATTTTTGTTCCGCTAAAAAATAATTTACCTTATTTCATAAAATAAATACTATGTCTTACCTCTTTACTTCTGAATCTGTTTCTGAAGGACATCCGGATAAAGTAGCTGATCAAATTTCAGATGCTTTAGTTGATCACTTTATTGCTTTTGACCCTAATTCAAAAGTAGCCTGCGAAACCCTTGTGACTACTGGTCAGGTGGTACTCGCTGGGGAAGTAAAATCTAAAACTTATCTCGACGTTCAGTCGATCTCTAGAGATGTGATTCGTCGCATTGGCTATACGAAGTCTGAGTATATGTTCGAAGCTAATAGCTGTGGTGTATTCTCTTCTATTCACGAACAATCGCCTGATATCAATCAAGGTGTAGAGCGTAAGAAAAAAGAAAACCAAGGAGCAGGTGATCAGGGGATGATGTTTGGTTACGCAACTAGCGAGACTTCTAACTATATGCCATTAGCATTAGATCTTTCTCATAAGATTTTAGAAGAACTAGCAGCGATCCGTAAAGCAGGTAAGCAGATGAAATATTTGCGTCCTGATTCTAAGTCACAAGTAACTATTGAATACAGCGACGACAACAAGCCAGTACGTATCGATACGATTGTGGTTTCTACGCAGCACGATGACTTTGGTCCTGATGTTAAGATGCTTAAAAAGATCAAGGATGATATGATCAAGATCTTGATTCCTCGCGTTATGAAGAAGTTGCCAAAACGGATTCAAAATTTATTCAATAATAAAATTACTTACCATATTAATCCTACTGGAAAATTTGTTATCGGTGGACCACATGGTGATACGGGCTTAACAGGTCGTAAGATTATCGTAGATACTTATGGTGGTAAAGGTGCCCACGGTGGTGGTGCTTTTTCTGGTAAAGATCCAAGTAAGGTAGATCGTTCTGCAGCTTATGCTACGCGACATATCGCTAAAAATTTAGTAGCTGCGGGTATTTGTGATGAAGTATTGGTTCAGGTTTCTTACGCGATTGGTGTTGCTAAGCCCACTAATATTTACGTTCAAACTTTTGGTTCTGCTAAAGTAGCAATGACCGATGGACAAATAGCTAAGAAGGTTGAAAAAGTATTCGACATGCGTCCTTATGCTATCGAGCAACGTCTAAAGCTTCGTACTCCTATTTATTCTGAAACAGCTGCTTATGGACACATGGGACGTAAACCTCAGAAGAAAACGGTTTCTTTCACCGATGGTGCTGGAAAAACCAAAACAATGAAAGTAGAAACTTTTACTTGGGAGAAATTAGACAAAGTAGACGAAATCAAAAAAGCGTTCGGCTTAACTAAAAAAGCAGCTCCTAAAAAGCGTGTAGCTAAAAGAAGAACAACTAAAGCTAAAAAGTAATGAACACTTAGTACATTATGTACTTAGCTTTTTAAGATAACAAAAGGGATGATTCATAACGAATCACCCCTTTTTTAGTTGAGTTTTACAACGAAGTTTTTTAAAAATGATAAAAAGGTATTAGTCATTAAAAAAGACGCCAGAAGAACCATTATTAATTCTTCATTACCAAATCACTCATCAAAATAAATCAATACAGATTTTTTTTCTCGGTTCACTTCATCAATCAAAAGATTAACTTCGGTTACTTCATTTTCCAGCAACATCAAAATCATCGTTACTCGATCATGGACGCTTTCTACTCCGTGTAAGGTATGGTTGATTCGTTTTTGGATCACCCAATCAACGATTAAATTATCTACAAAGAGTTCTAGAAAAAGGTGGATAGAGGTCATCTCATCTTGGTAAGACAAGCCATAATGATCTGAAATATCACGAAGTTCTAT
>JALZUU010000368.1 GCA_023300665.1 Saprospiraceae bacterium
TATTCCAATGCGACCGGTTCTTTTTCTTTTAAAGCTTTAATGGCTTTTCTGACGATATCGTCTGCTTGATTGAGCACTTTAAAACTTCCTTCTTCTCCGTAATATTGACGAGCAACGCGGGCTTTCAGTCTTGTTCGAATTAATGGTGTTACCTCTTTTAATTCTGACTTCGTTATTTCTACGCCCTTCTCTCTTGCATAATTGGCAAGATCCTCAACCATTTGATCTGTTACTCGATAAGATTTCATCCATGCATTAATAGCATAATCTTCAAATCGTTTCGTTTGGTTTTCAAGTTTTCGGTAAACGAATTGAGGAATGTGTTCTCGAAGTTCTAAAAACTTCCGATTCAATTCTAAAGAATCTACCGGTACAAAGATATCTGGCGTAATTCCACCACCACCATAAACGACTCTTTTATCTTTTTTGGTAAAGTATTTTATGGTATCTAAAATAGCAATACTGTCTTGACTAAATAACTCTCCAGATTTTACTCGATTAGCAATGTCTCCATCATAGTCTCTTCCTGGTTCATAGGATTTTTGAATAGAGCGTCCCGTAGGAGTAAAATAGCGAGCTACCGTCAAACGCAAAGCAGAGCCATCCCGTAAAGTATATTGTTCTTGTACCAAACCTTTTCCAAAAGAGCGGCGGCCAACGACCACACCACGATCCCAATCTTGAACAGCACCTGCCATAATTTCGCTAGCAGAAGCAGAGCCTTCATCAATTAAAAGGGCAATATTTCCAATATCAAAAAAAGCACGCCCGGTTGTTTCATAATCACTACGCTTGACGGTTCGTCCTTCCGTATAGACAAGTAATTGTTGTTTTTCATCAAATAATTGGCTAAGCATTTTGGTTGCTTCTTGTAGGTATCCTCCAGGGTTTTGTCTTAGATCGATCACTAGATCTTTCAATCCTTCTTTCTCCACCATATATTCGATAGAATCCATAAATTCGATATGCGTGGTCGCACTAAACCGATTTACTTTAATATATCCCGTTTGGTCATCTAGCATGTAAGCGATGTCTACACTATTGATGGGTATTTCATCTCTTTCTACATCAAAATATAACAATTCTTTTTTGTGTTTACGTTGAATTCCGATGTGTACTTCCGTTCCTCTTTCTCCACGTAATTTAGCAACAATTTGAGGAAAGGTAATATTTACACCGGCCACAATACTATCTTCAATAGAGATGATTTTATCACCCGCCAAAATGCCTACTCTATCTGAAGGTCCTCCACTGATCGGAGATACGACTAAAATGGTATCATCCACCATCAAAAATTCAATACCTACGCCCTCAAAATTTCCTTGTAATTGTTCATTAACTTGCTTTAAATTCTCCGCATCAATATAGCTACTGTGGGGATCTAGTTCATCTAAGATGGTATGAATCGCCTTGTCTACTAACGCATCACGATCCACATCGTCTACGTAGCGATTTTCGATATACCGTAATAGTTCTTCAATTTTACTTCCTTGGTGAACGGACTTTTCGTCTGAACTGTAGCTTCCTCTAGTTTGAATAAGTGGAATCTCTTGCATTTTCATACCAATGACCATTCCTCCTACGACCATTAGGGACATTAGAAGTGGTAACCAGACTTTAAGTTTACGCGGATTAGCAGAAGAAAGGTTTGAATCAGGGTCGTTACTCATGGTAACAAAAATAATATTATTTTTTATAAGTAATGGCCTAAAGAGAATTATGAAGCTGTTTAAAAATGAAGCACAATGGCTGCGGACAAGTCATTGATTGCCAATACTTCACAAATTTATCGGCATCATAGCTTTGGCTATGAACCTCAAAATTTGTATCGTCTTGACAACCAAGCACTTATCCTCACCTTTTGTGAACATTCTTAAACAGCTTCTATGTTTTCTACTGGACACTTGGGGGTTTTACTTTAAAATTTAGTCAATTTGAACTAAAATCACGATATTACCGAATGATTATCTAACCGTGAGTTGAAGTACCTAGAGGTAGTTGTTTAAAAATGAATAAGAATTATGGAAATAGACGATATAGATCGAAAAATACTATCTGTCTTAATGCACAATGCGAAGTTACCTTATACGGAGGTTGCCAAAGAAGTCCATGTTTCTGGTGGTACGGTGCATGTTCGGATGAAAAAAATGGAAGAGATGGGCATTATTAAAGGCTTTCAGCTCGTTATTGATCCAGTAAAGCTTGGCTATGATATTACCGCTTATTTAGGTATTTATTTAGAAAAAAGCTCTTATTACGAAGAAGTCATTAAGGCTTTAAGAGCGATACCAGAAATGGTCAGTGCGCATTATACTACTGGAAACTATAGTATTTTCGCTCGAATTATTTGTCGAGACACTAAACATTTATTAGAAATACTTCACAATAAAGTACAGAAAATCAGTGGAATACAACGGACAGAGACCTTTATTTCCTTGGAGGAAAACATTAATCGCCCTTTAAATATTTCAGAAAGTTAACCTTTAGTTAAGTTTAGAAGGATGGCCTAAAAATTGCACTTTTATATATTAGATTTTATTTAAATAATTAGTATGCCCTCAAAGCATCTAATCTCTCCAAAAAGAGTTAAAGTATAAGATCCATTTAGAGAAGTTGTTTAAAAATGAAGCCTGCCTTCGTGCCTCTGGCAGGCAGGCACTTATCCTCACCTTTTGTGAACATTCTTAAACAGCTTCAGAATATTTTAGTAATTATGAAAACATATCTCAACCTGCGCTTTGCGCTTCTGACTTTTTTTCTTTTGTCTACCCTAATCACAATAGGACAAACGAATAAACCGTATACCGGCTATCGGGTATATCTCGCCAATCTTAAGGTGCTTTCACAAACAGATGAGATGCTCAAGATTGCTTTTCGGACGGTCAATACTGGTCGACAAGATTTGGAATTTGGCCAAGAAAATACGGAGAGTATGCAAAAAATGGTGGTACGCTTTGATCCTGCTCTTGAGCAAGGCAAAATGCAACCACATTTACAAGATATTATTACCGCTCTAAAAAGACAAGAATTTGCAGTCGTTGCTGGCAAAATCAGCCCCGAACGCAAAATGGAAGTTAAACTAACCTATGGCAATAGCGGTGCAGCTCCTGCTCCTTCAGAAATAGTCTCAACTACTCCGACGGCTATAGAAGAAACAGCACCAATTATAAAGGAAGAAACACCAATAATTATAGAGGAGGAAGAACCAATAGTAGAAACCACTCCAACACCCAAAGATGGATCTGCTTATTATGATCCTGAAACCTGTCCTGATTTAAAAATTGAAGCCATCCGCGTAGCAAAACAAAAAAAGAATTACGTTATTATTGAATACACCATAAAAAATACCGGAAAAGGACCTGCCAATATAGAAGGGGATTCTAAAAGTCAAGACGATAATATTGCTGTAAAAGCATTCATGACTAGTTCTAGTAAACTGAATAAAGGCGCATTAGTCTTAGGAGGGGATGTAGTAGGCAATCGCTCCAAAAACGCTGGTCCACTTATGCCTGGTGAAACTTACACAACAAAAATTCGTCTGGAAACCAGCACAATGACGAAATTTACCCCTGTTATTATTTTAGAACTAGATACCTTTAGTCAGGTAAGAGAATGTGACGAAACCAATAATAAAAACCATATCAAAATACGGTAGTATTTGCCTAAAGAACACCGAATAAATAACTGTTCGTTTTGACTTTTTTAATCGGTGTCTCTAATCTTCCAGATATAACCACTAATTCACCAATTCATAATAATAATGAAATTTGGACAAGCTCTTAAAAAACGCTAATTTGGGGCTTAGTTATTGAAGTTGCTTAAAATCTCTATTTTAAACTACTTTTATTATACCAAATTACAAACCAAAGGCTAAACACTTTTACATACGGGTCGTTTAGTCTGAGCCAATCAAATACTTATGAGCAAACCTACGATACTCGTCACTGGGGCGGGTGGTCAAATTGGTACGGTACTAACCGAATCATTACGCAAAAGATACGGACGTGATCAAGTTATCGCGACAGATATACGGCCAGATTCTCATCCAGATGGTATCTTTGAACAATTAGATATCATGAATCAAGAGCGACTCACTCAATTGATCCAAGATTATAAAATAACACAGATCTATCATCTGGTAGCTATTCTTTCTGCCAATGGAGAAAAAAATCCGCTCCGTACTTGGCAAATTAACATGGACAGTTTGTTTAACGTTTTAGAGGCCGCCAGAAACCATAAAATTGACCGCATCTTTTTCCCTAGTTCTATTGCTATTTATGGACCGAACGCTCCGGCTTTTAATACCCCTCAATTCAGTTATCTAGATCCTACTACCGTTTATGGTATCAGCAAGGTAGCCGCTGAAAACTGGTGCAATTATTATTTTTCAAAATATGGCCTAGACATTCGCTCGCTACGTTATCCTGGAATCATCAGCTATCAATCTCAAGCCGGTGGTGGAACCACAGATTATGCCGTTGACATTTTTCACGAGGCCCTCGACAAAGGAAGTTTTAGCTGCTTTTTGAGCCAGCATACCAAACTACCCATGATCTATATGGAGGATGCCGTACGTGCTACCATGGAACTGATGGAGTGTCCAAGCGAACAAATAAAAATTAGAACCAGTTATAATCTAGCAGGACTAAGTTTTACACCAGAAGAAATAGCAGGCGAAATCAAAAAACATATCCCGGATTTTACGATTCAATATAATCCAGATTTCCGACAGGCCATTGCTGATTCTTGGCCAGCGAGTATTGACGATTCATCTGCTCGAAAAGACTGGGGCTGGAAACCTGCTTTTGACTTAGAAAAGATGACCAGCGAAATGCTGATACAATTAAAAAATAAAAGACAAGTAACTTAATTTGATGTTCGGATTTTAAAAAATCGACTTTTCAACTTCCTTTTTACTTTAAAAAATAAATAAAATATGTTTTCACCTCGTACTGACTTACAATCTGAAATAAAAGCGCTACGTGAAGCTGGACTTTACAAAGAAGAAAGAGTAATCACTACTCCACAATCTGCTGCGATTTCGACCACAAAAGGAACTGAAGTATTAAACTTTTGTGCCAATAATTACCTCGGACTATCTTCTCATGCGAATGTAATTTCCGCAGCCAAGGATGCTATTGATTCTCACGGTTTTGGAATGTCTTCCGTTCGATTTATTTGTGGAACGCAGGATATTCACAAAGAGTTGGAGCAAAAAACTTCGGCTTTTTTAGGGATGGAAGATACCATACTTTATGCTGCAGCTTTTGATGCGAATGGTGGATTATTTGAGCCTTTATTAAATGCGGAAGATGCCATTATTTCTGATGCCTTAAATCACGCTTCTATTATTGATGGAATCCGACTTTGTAAAGCAAAAAGATATCGTTACTTAACCAATGATATGGAAGATCTTGAAAAGCAATTAATCGCTGCGCAAGGAGCGCGACGAAGAATGATTGCCACAGATGGTGTATTTAGTATGGATGGTACGATCGCTCAAATTGATAAAATTTGTGATCTAGCAGATAAGTATGATGCGATGGTTATGGTAGACGAATGTCACTCCACTGGCTTTGTGGGTAAAACAGGAAGAGGTACGCACGAATATTGTAATGCGATGGGTCGAGTTGATATTATCACTGGAACTTATGGTAAAGCTTTGGGTGGTGCGAGTGGTGGATTTACGGCGGCTCGTAAAGAAATTGTAGAAATTTTAAGACAGAAATCTAGACCATATTTATTTTCTAATACACTGGCCCCTGCGATTGTAGGAGCAGCGATTAAGGTGCTTGATTTATTAGAATCTTCTACCGCACTCCGTGATAAGTTAGAAGAGAATACTAAAATTTTCCGTTCGAAAATGACGGCTGCTGGATTCGATATTATTCCAGGAGACCACCCTATTGTTCCGATCATGTTGTATGATGCGAAGTTGTCACAAGATTTTGCTTCAAAATTATTGGACGAAGGAATTTATGTTATTGGTTTTTTCTACCCAGTAGTGCCAAAGGATTTGGCGAGAATTCGCGTACAGATCTCTGCTGGACATGATCAAAAACATATTGAACATGCCGTTCGGGCTTTTACAAAAGTCGGAAAAGAGTTGGGCGTTATTAAGTAATTTTAGATAAAAAAACAAAGAAGGCAACTTTGGATTCCTCCGCTGCCTTCTCGTAAAACCCTATAGACTTTCAGTGTAAGCAATTGCTTAC
>JALZUU010000369.1 GCA_023300665.1 Saprospiraceae bacterium
GCAACAGTTGCTTTTACCGCTTTATGAGCCTGAGCAGTTTTGATGCTTTCGTGGTAAGAACGAGAAAGAAATGCTAAAATAAAGTGATCACCATCTGGCAGTTCCGTGTCGAAAGTCGGTGTATACTTGGCCATATAAGGCTCGTTGTTGACGATCAAGTGGATATGTTGTCCTTTGGCAGAGTTTGCACACATCTTTTGAGGTGCATCAGGCGTCTGTTGTCCCAACTTATATTTATCTCCTTTGACATCAAAATTAAAAGTACCTGCTTTGTATTTCATGGTCACCATATTTGCATCCGAGTATTCGAAGCTATTTGGGAAAGGGGTGACTACATATTTCATTTCCATTTTAGCAGGAGCAGGAGCTGCAGCCATATCATCCATTTTTTTCTCAGGAGTTTTGGCTGTGTCTGTGCTACAAGAAGCAAGTAGACAGAGGGCTAGTAAAAAAGTAAGCGTTCGCATGTTATTGTTTTTTAATGAAAAAAAAGAAAGATCAAATAGATCTATTTCACAAAGATAAAAGTATAAAGGAGATTAATACGTAAAAGTTCAAACTATTAAAAGTCCAGCGCTAAAAACTAGCTTTGCGAAACTGGAACTGTTCCATTAAGTGTGTCATTTGCCATCGCGCGTCCCGGCAGTACCGCCGTGAAAGGCTCACCCGCCGACACACTTTAACTGAACAGAGTCCCGCAAACCCGCAAGCTAGCAGTTAGCTTAGCTAGGTATCCTAAAAGAAAAAGTCAGCTTCGAAGTGATTCGAAGCTGACTTTTTTCAATATAATTTATATTCTAAAAAGAATAGTAATTAGTTTTTCACCACACGACGGGTAACCACATCATCACCAATTCTAAATCTTAGTAAGTATAAACCAGCTGCTTGATTTTGAAGATCAACTTCAAAGTTTCTGCTAGTGAAAGTTACAGGCGCTAAGTTCATCACTTCTTTACCAGTGATATCAATTACGCTTAATTGAACTTCATTAGAAGCAGGAAGATCCAAAGCAACGTTTAATAATCCAGAAGTTGGATTCGGTGCAATAGATAAGTTGTTTAGAATGTCCGCTTCGTTAGTAGAAACAACTACAAAGTCAGCTACCGTTTCACAACCTAGACCATCTGTTGCAGTAACAGAAAAATCACAACAAGTAGTCGGAATAATAGTCATTTCAGTTTCTCCTGTGCTCCAAGCATAAGTGAAGTCAGCAAAGTTAGGACCAACAAATGCAGTCAATTCATCACCAGATTCGATGATTTCTAGATCAACAACTTCACCAAAAAGCACTAAGATAGAATCTGTAGAAATAGAACAGATAGTACCTCCTGGGTTATTAGAATTTGTATAAACCGCACTACGTAGAATAAATGGACCTTCTAAAGGAGCTAATGAATTAGCACTTAAAATTCCACCTAAGTCATTATCATAAGCAGCAATTCTTGGTTGATCAGCTAAGAATGTTCCTCCAGCAACACCACCAGTACCTCCAGCAGAATCATCAAAGATCCAACCTAATCCACCACCAGTAGGAATCGAATCAGTACCATTCATTAAACCTACTGTAGCTTGTTGTCCAATACAAACAATCTGAGTTTCAGTAGAGAAGAAAGTACCTGAAGCACAAGGAAGTTCTTCTGCCTCAAAATTAACGATCAAAGAATCAGCCGTTTGGCTACATACTGTATTAAAAGGATCCGCTTGGTCACCGAAAACAGTACCACGGAAAACCCACTCACCAGCTAAAGGTGGGTTAGGATTTGCTCCTCCACTAAGTATTCCACTTAAATCATTATCCCAAACATTAGTACCTCCATCAGCAAAGATGATAAACTCACCTCCTAGACCACCGCTTCCACCATTGATTGGTGTTAAAAAGTATCCATAAGAACCTTGTTCTGGTGTATTAGGAACCGTATCGTTATTTACGTTAATGGTAAATGTTCCACCTACTGGTACGTCAACTGGTGCAGTAGTAGTAAGCACTCCGGCATCACAAGCAGTAATGATTGCTTCTGGATCGAAAATAACCGTTAATACTGCTTCACTAGTATCACATGGTTCAGTAGTTGTGGTAGCAGATTCATCATTCCATACACGTGTTGATACTTCCCATGTTCCAGCGAGTGGAGGATTAGCTCCTAGCGCACCGTTTAAGTCACGGTTAAACATCGCTTCACCGATTGCAGTAGTAGGAAGCCAGAATGGACCTCCTAAGGCACCAGTTCCGTCTGTATTACTATTATCAAAGAACCATGCAAATTCACCTTGCGTTGGAGAATTAGGAACAATAACTCCTTCTACATCCACTGTAAAGGTTTCAGTAGCTCCCATTACTTGTACTACACCTGTAGTAAGTAGTGTTCCTGCTTCACAATCTGTTATTACTGGAGCAGAATCAAAAAGAACGGTTAAAACCTCTGAACTAACATCACATGGGTCCGTCGTTTGAGTAGCAGTCGCATCCGCCCATACTCGGCTAGAAACCTCCCACGTACCAAACATAACTGGGAAATTATTAGCTGAAAGGATACCATTAAGATCTCGGTTGTACATTGCTTCATCAGAAGAACCAACATTTAACCAAAAAGCTCCACCTAATCCACCAGTTCCGTCTGTATTGGTATTGTCAAAAAACCAAGCAAATTGTCCTTGCGTTGGTGTGTTTGGAATACTTGCTTCATCAACAGCGATTGTAAAAGTTTCATCTGGACCCATTACTTGTACTACACCGGTAGTAGTTAATTCACCAGCTTCACACGCTGTAATAATGTTAGGAGGAGCAACCTCTAAACAAAATTCACCAGTTGATGGATCAGCACCTGCAGGTCGGAAGCCATCTATCATTAGATAGTAGGTTGTACCAGCAACGGTTTCAATCGTAACTTGTGCAAAAAAGTTTCCTGGAACTGCACCAGGTCCATCTTCGTTACATCCACCAGCTACTGCAGTTAAGTTGCCACAGCCTCCAGTATAAGTAGCAAATTGTGTGTCACCATCCGCGATATAATTGGTAGCATTACATTGAACAGAAGTGATGCTGTAAGTATTGCCATCACCAACGAAAGAAACCCAAATAGTGTTGTCTATCGTTCCTTCAAAAAAACAAGCTGCTCCATTAGCTAAAGGAGGATCACTCGCTTCATTGGTAGCGCCAGTATTGTCAAATAGCGTAGAAGTATTAGTATTTCCATCAAATAAGCTAGAAATATCAATTGCTCCACTACACTCATTATTCGCAGGTTGTGCGTACAAAGCTGAAGCGCTCAATATCATCAAACCTACCAATAAGGATAGAAATTGAGTAAATTTTGAATTCATAGAAAAGGATTTTTGAATAATATTACACTAAAAGGAT
This sequence comes from Saprospiraceae bacterium, assembly GCA_023300665.1. Classification (GTDB taxonomy): domain Bacteria; phylum Bacteroidota; class Bacteroidia; order Chitinophagales; family Saprospiraceae; genus JALZUU01. The sequence continues at coordinate 3,359 of JALZUU010000369.1, forward strand.
TCTACCGTGATCGAAAATATCTTTCAGACCGAAAATATCATTTAAGTATAAAATCTGTTAATAAATTAGTTTAAATTGAATAGTCTAAGGTGCTAAAATAAAAGAAATACCGCAAATGAGTCTAAAATCTGATTCTTTTAACCATAATTAAATAGACCTTTGTCATTTGTCTGGCTAAGTTAGAAACTTAATCTTAATTTAATGAAACTATTTTCTTGGTTTACTTTCTGTTTTAGAGAAAAAAAAAGAGTCGTGCAAGGGCACAACTCTCATTTTGCGGAAGAGGAGGGATTCGAACCCCCGGTACCGATTAAAGTACGTCTGTTTTCAAGACAGGTGCATTAAACCAGCTCTGCCACTCTTCCGGCTAATACTGGCTTTTTCTAAAGCAGCGCAAATATAAAATTTTTTTCTAAAAATAAAACCCCAAATGAGGATAAATTCTGGATATTTTTTGAATTAAAATTTATTATAATATCGTACCAGCTTCTCAAGACACTCTTTTTATCTACTTTTTAATAGAAATTTTTGCCAAATTATCATTTTTGAATATTTCCCATTTTTTGATAAAAAATAGTGGTTTTACTAAAAAATAGGGTTTAAACTACCTTTTCTATAGCAAACGGCTAATTTTCGAAGCTCGAAACATGTTTTACCTTAAAAAAACTACCATCTCGGTTATTTTGAATAATTCGAGATTAATCCTACTTTTGCAGCACACACAGTGACTATTCATAATTTAATATAATTTCAAAAAAAATGGCCAGAGAAATAGCCTTGCGGGATGCCCTGCGTGAAGGAATGTCGGAAGAAATGCGACGGGATGAAAACGTCTTTTTAATGGGTGAGGAAGTTGCCCAATATAATGGTGCCTATAAAGTTAGTAAAGGCATGCTCGATGAATTTGGTGAAAAAAGGGTCATTGATACCCCAATTGCTGAATTAGGATTCGCAGGAATCGGGGTAGGAGCAGCCATGAATGGACTACGACCTATCGTAGAATTTATGACTTGGAATTTTGCCGTTTTAGCTTTTGACCAAATTGTCAATAATGCAGCTAAGACTTTATCTCAATCCGCTGGACAATTCAAATGTCCAATCGTTTTCCGTGGACCTTCTGGTTCTGCTGGACAACTAGCACAGCAACACTCACAGACTTTTGAAAGCTGGATGGCCAATTGCCCTGGCCTTAAAGTTATCTCTATTGTAGATCCGTATGATGCGAAAGGTTTAATCAAATCTGCTATTCGGGACGATGATCCAATCTGTTTTATGGAGTCAGAAATGCTTTATGGCTACATGGGTGAAGTACCTGAAGGTGAATATTTAGTACCGATTGGTAAGGCTCGCGTTCGTCGCGAAGGAACGGATGTTACTTTAGTTACCTATAACAAAATGGTTTTGGTAGCCGAAGAAGCAGCAAAAAAATTGGAAGCCGAAGGAATTTCTGCTGAAGTAATCGATCTACGGACGATTCGCCCAATGGATCATGAGACAATCATCAACTCAGTTAAGAAAACCAATCGAATCGTAGTGATTGACGAATCTTGGCCTTTTGCTGGTGTATCTGCAGAGGTAGCTTATATCGTACAAAAACATGCATTTGATTATCTAGATGCACCAGTTATTCGAATCAATGCTGCTGATACTAACTTGCCTTACGCACCAACTTTTGTAGAAGAATATCTGCCGAATCCTGATAAAGTGATCAAAGCAGTAAAAGAAGTGATGTACGTTAAACGCTAATGCTAATTTTATCTTATTCGA
>JALZUU010000370.1 GCA_023300665.1 Saprospiraceae bacterium
GAAAATCGTCGGGCAGTTGCTGTTAAGTTTGTGATTGCTAAGGATTATTAATGTAATTTTTTTTATAGAATCCATCTTGGATTTAACTAATTTATTTTACGAGCCAAACTAATTAGATTTAGCTTGGCTCGTACTAGTTTTAAAGATGAGATTTTCTATCAACTTGATGTCTAAATCTAATTTCAAACACACCGTGGGAGTGTTCAATTAACAGTGTCTAGTCAATTAACCCAATTTATATAAATAAAATATTGCCTTCATAAGCAATTGTTAATTAGTGGATTGGTTAATTGGTCTCTTCTTACGCAATGCTAGCGCAACAAAAAACACAGATTATTGAACAGTCCCACACCGTTTATGGAATTTCCTTTTTTTGTAAAATATGATAGGATTAAATGCTCTTTGGCATATAAGTTGTCGTAATTTATCGTATGGAAGCTGTTTAAAATTAATACAAAATGACTACAGACAAATCATTGATTATCAGCACTTCACAAATTTATCGACATCGTAGCTTTCGCTACATGAGCTAATGATAATTAGTGAACCCGAAGGGAAGGGAGTGCAAATTTGCATCGTCCTGATAACCAAACATTTATCTTCGTCTCTTTTGAGAAACTTTAAACAGCTTCATAGTCATATCTACTATCCTGTATCCTGCCTCTCTTCTTTTTATAAGAAAATTCCTTCCTAGCTGAGTTAGTACTTTTAAACAGCTTCAAGTATTAATTCCCCATTAAAATTTTTTTAACCATTAAAATTACACAATCATGAAAAATTACATACCCATTAAAAGAAGCATTTATTCCTTATTTTTCATGATAGGAATTTGTTTGCTCTCAAGTCTTCCCAATCTAAATGCCCAAGCAATCCCTGATCCAAACCAAGGCTTAAGAGCCGAATGGATGAAAGGTGCTTATGGTTTAAATTGGAAACCAGAAGGAGCTGCGAATGGTAATGCGGAGAATCTTTACATTGATGCCTTTCTAGAACAAATAGAAGGTTTACGAACACTTGATTACATTCAACTTCATTTGGGAGAATCCTTTACTACTTCTTCTGTTCATTTAGGACCTCATAAGATATTAGAAAGTTTATGGCAGGGCGATACAGATGATCTCGGGAATCCAATAAATTTGGTAGTGCCTCGTGAAATTATAGGACGAGATCCTTTTTTAGATATGCTTAAAGCCGTAAAAGCTAAAGGCTTAAAAACACAGGTCTATGTTAATTCTTCAAATCTGCTTTTGCGACGTAGAGTGCTTGGAGGTCAAACTGTAATATTATCTAATCCAGAAGAAATTCCAAATATAACCGAACGTTGGATGGAATGGTGTGATACAGATGCCCAAGCTCAAGAGTACATTACTTTTTTGCGATCAAAAACAAAGTTTAATATTGATGGTGATTTTCCTGAGCGTAAATATATGTTTTGCTATGCTAAATTTATCTTAACCGAGTATGCGATCAGATATGGTGACCTGGTGGATGCATGGATATTTGACTCTGGAAAAATGATGTATTTGTATAACGGAGATGATAGAGATAGTGGGGAATTAATAGATCAACAAATTTATAAAGCTTTTGCCGATGCGGTACATAAAGGAAATCCAAATGCTGCAGTATCTTTTAATAATTCATTAGGGAGTGAGGTGGATGGTGAAAATCCATACTCTTCTGCTACTTTGTTTGATGATTATATGTTTGGACATCCTTTTAATAGTGGAAAAAATGTTGGAGATGTCGTTAGTAACGAACACTTGATGCATTGGTCAAATGAAAGAAATGGATTTGCACAAACCAATGATCCTAATCAATCTCGAACTTGGGATGATAAGGTCGTAGCACACTTTGACCCTCCTATGAGTAAGACCTCTTGGAATGGAGGTTCGGAACCAGCTCTAACTAATGAACAATTTATTGATTGGTATGGGCCTTATTTAATCAATGGAGCAGCGCTCTCTTTAGGCCTTCCATTGGAAAGTCAGGTTAACTGGAATAATTTGTTTGTAAGAGATTTTGCGATGACACAATTGGAGTTATTAGATGCTCACTTGATGAAAAACCAAGCACCAGGCAAGGCGAACTGGGCAAGGCAAGAAACCGTTTTGCCAGATGCTTATGGAGGACAAGAATATTTTCATAAACTTAAATTGGGTGAGGACTTTTGGGATCCAGAAGGGGATGCAATTACCAGTCTATATATCGTAAATAATGATAATGCTCCTGCTTGGCTAAAAATTTCAAAAGCTGGTGACAATTATGTGTTAAAAGGAAATGTATCAGATGCAAAGGCAACATCGTATTCTTTTAGATTACGCATAAAAAATGATGCAGGTCTAAGTACAAGATGGGTTACATTGAATGTAGAAGAGAAAATGCCAACCCAATATGCCTCCGCAGAAATTAAAGCAAGTGCTAATACCAACTATGGTATCGGCGAAGTGGCGACAATGAGATCTGAATTACTTACAGCGCCTGATGGTTTGGCGACTTATAAGATTGAATTAAAAGTGACGCCACCTAATAACAAAGCTATTGTAAGTGGTACTTCAGGAGGTGATGCATCAGAGAAAGCATGGGGTATGGGTAACGGAACAAATAGCACAAATGATAAATTATTCAACGGTGATGATCAAGATTGGGTAGAAAATATTAGCGATGTCTATGTTGTAAATTTTAAACCGAACGGAAGTACAATGTCTATATCAGATCTTGTTTTTGAGTCTATTACAGTTTCAAATGCAGGAGCGGTTCACGATGCCATCAAGTTTGATTTCAATAATGGAATAGTGAAAAACGTCAATAACGTTAGAGACAATATAGAGTCTATTAATCTTGGAATAGAAAACCTAGCTAAGCCAGTTACAAATTTTAGCTTTGGAACAAGAAGTAATACCGTAGGTGATCCAACCAAAAACAAATGGTCTGTAGAAGGTATTAATGTTCGGGTTAGTTTTACAGATGAACCTGTTGCAACCTTGTTTCAAAATTGTAATTACAACGGAGCTAGCATTTCATTGGAGGAAGGAGAATATCCAAGAATTGCAGAAAATGGATTTCCATATAATTGGTTGTCTTCCTTAATCGTTCCAGATGGTTATAAAGTTATTTTATATGAAAATACTTTTTTTAGAGGCGCGACTCAGACCTTGACCGCTGATGATGTTTGTTTAATTAATAATAACTTTGATGAT
>JALZUU010000371.1 GCA_023300665.1 Saprospiraceae bacterium
GTGTCTTCTTGGACAATACTATTATTTATAACGGAACTATTAACTAAAGAATTGTTTCCGATCGAGGTATGAGGCCCGATAACTGAATTTTTGACAACTGCATTTTTACCAATAAAGCAGGGAGGTAAAATTACGGCATTTTCAACGGTTGCACTAGGATCAATGTGATTTTCCGTGCCCATAAAGGTTAACATTCGCTGATTTGTATGCACTACGGCATCTTTATTTCCACAATCTAGCCATTCATCAATCTTTCCTGGACGGAACTTAAGACCTTTTGCTCTCATATTCTCTAGCGCAGTGGTTAACTGATATTCCCCTTTATCTTTGATTTCGTTGTCAATTACATACTGTAACTCATCTCGAAGGTTTTCACCATCTCTAAAGTAATAAATACCTACAATGGCGAGATCAGAGACAAAAACAGGTGATTTTTCCACAAAATCGGTAATTACTTGATTATTGTCCACTTTTACGACACCAAATGCAGAAGGATCTTCTACTTTTTGTACCCAGATAACACCATCTTCCTTTGGGTCAAAGTCAAAACTAGCACTAAAAAGCGTATCGGAGAAGGCTACAAAGCAATTACCTGAAAGGCTTTCCTTGGCACAAAGAATCGCGTGGGCGGTACCCAGCGGTTCATGTTGTTGATAAACACTTCCTTTTGCTCCTAATGAAGCAGCAATATCCATTAATTGTTGTGGAACTTCAGCTCCAAAATCACCAATAATAAAGGCAATTTCATCAACTTTACCAGGATATCCTTTGGTTAGATCTTCCACTAATCTTTGCACCATTGGTTTACCAGCGATTTTTACCAGCGGTTTTGGAGTAGTGAGTGTGTGCGGACGGAGACGAGATCCTCGTCCAGCCATTGGAATAATAATCTTCATTTTTTAAGAATTGTGTGTTTTTTATTAAAAGATGCCAAGTAATCGAAGTTTAGACAACCTCTTGAAGTACTAGTAGCAGATATTATAAGTATATACGTAAAATTACGAATTTGGTTGTATGGGAAACCTTTTACTTGGCAAAAAAATAACCCTGACTTTTATTTTAGTCAAGGTTATTTTAAGATTTTATCTGTTTAGAATTGGTTTTATTCAACCACTGTTACTTTAAACATATTGGTTCGGTGTCGTCGTTTAATTGGCATACTTCCAATATTTACCACTACATCATCTGTCGCTACGATCTCATTATTTTTCAAGATATCGTTTACATCATGAATCGTTTCATCAGTGGTCGTAAATTTATCGTAATAAAAACATTTTACCCCCCAAGCTAAATTAAGGGTAGAAAGCATATGCTCTTGTTCAGAAAAGATATAAATCTTGGTGTCTGGTCGGAAGCTAGATACTTTAAATGCGGTATATCCTGAGCTGGTCATCCCAACAATTGCTTTGGCGCTAATTTCTTCGGCAGCTTTAGCAGCACTAAAACAAACGGCATCAGAAATAAAGGTTCTAGATTTTTTAGTAGGCTTTGGTCTACGACCTTTAATACTATAAGTTTTTTCAGCTTCTTCAATGATTTTATTCATGGCCTCCACCACTTTAACTGGGTGAACACCAACGGAGGTTTCTCCACTAAGCATTACCGCATCTGCTCCATCTAGCACGGCGTTGGCAACATCAGTGATCTCAGCTCGAGTAGGAATTGGCTGCGTAATCATACTATCCATCATGTGGGTAGCAACAATTACTGGACGGGCATATTGTAAACAACGATTGATAATATGCTTTTGTAGGATAGGTAATTTCTGAATCGGCATTTCAACTCCTAAATCTCCTCGTGCCACCATAATACCGTTAGAAGCCTTGATAATTTTATCTAGTTTTTCGATGGCTTCTGGCTTCTCTATTTTTGCCATGACCTTTGCTGGATGTTTAGCTGCCTTAAGGCGCGCTTTGAGGTCTTTTATGTCCTTAGGAGAACGAACAAACGAAAGCGCAATCCAGTGAACAGGTAAGGTAAGAATATAGGCAAGATCAATTTCATCTTTTGGGGTTAAAGAAGGAAGTGAGATTTTGGTATTAGGTAAGTTAACACCTTTATTAGAAGATAATTTTCCACCAAAAAGCACCTTTAATTTTACTTCATCTTTTTGATTAGTACTGATGACTTCTAGCATTAATTTTCCATCATCAATCATAACTTTTTCACCAACTTTTACATCTTGAGGGAACTGTTGGTAACTCATGTAAATCTTTTCACGGGTTCCGATACACTCTGTATTAACAAAGGTTAATACATCTCCTTTTTCTAGCATCAAGTTGTCATCTTTTATTTTTCCGACTCTTAACTTGGGACCTTGTAGATCCGCTAAAATACTGATATGATAGTTGTACTTCTCGTTAATATATACAATATGGTCAACGACTTTTTTATGGTCGCTGTGTTTTCCATGTGAAAAATTGAGTCGAAAACAGTCAACTCCAGCATTGGCGAGGGCTAATAAATTTTCGTAAGAGCTAGAAGCAGGCCCTACGGTAGCTACGATCTTAGTGTTTTGGTGATCTATTCTTTTCATAAAAAAAATTAAAAAAGGTGATATTGAAAAGTACTTTGATAAGGTACTTTATTGGGGTTAACCGTTAACTTTATTGAGTGATTCTATCTGTTTTTCTTCATTTAATAGAATATTTTTACAAGAAAAACTACTTATAAATTCCCTAAATCGAAGCTAATATACAATAATGTCTCTATAATATGAGATCAATTGAAAAGTATTAGTGTGATTTTTACAATAAATAGCACAGATTATCGCTATCTATATAGGTTTAGTGAACAATTTTACCCCTAAAATGTATTAAAATATATTATTCACCTTTGATTAGTAGTGCAAAAAAGCGGTAAAAACTTTGGTTATCATCGTTCTTATGGCTTACTTTGCAATACTTTTGGAATTTAACAAACTAGAAATTATTATTATGTCAAACATTGCTGAAAGAGTAAACAAGATCATCGTTGACAAATTAGGAGTCGATGAATCAGAAATCACGCAAGAGGCTAGCTTTACCAACGACTTGGGAGCAGACTCACTTGATACAGTTGAATTGATCATGGAATTCGAAAAAGAATTTGATATTTCAATTCCTGATGAACAAGCGGAAAACATTACAACTGTCGGTCAGGCAGTAGAATACCTGCAATCTCAGATTCAGGAATAGACCAGACCTTACCTACAGAGAAAATTGAAACAGCGGAAAATATTGTCTAATGGCAATAATTTCTGCGTGATTTAACCATCATACTGCAGATTAGAGGATGAGTATTCATTCTCTAATTTGTTGTTTTATACCAAATTTATGAAAAGGGTTGTTGTAACAGGCCTGGGAGCACTAACTCCCATCGGAAATAACCTGCAAGCATACTATCAAGGGTTACAAAATGGCGTTAGCGGAGCTGCTCCCATCACTCGTTTTGATACCACTGAATTTAAAACAAAATTTGCTTGTGAGGTCAAAAACTTTGATCCCAAAGATCATTTAGACCGACGTGAAGCAAGAAGAATGGATCTTTATGCTCAGTTTGCCATGGTGGCTACGAAAGAAGCCATCGAACATTCTGGATTAGATCTCGAAAAGATTAATCTTGATCGATCTGGCGTTATCTGGGGTTCTGGTATCGGAGGTCTGGCTACACTAGAACATGAAGTAGCTGAACATGCCACGGGCAGTGGTACTCCTCGTTACAATCCTTTTACGGTTCCTAAAATGATCGCGGATATTGCCGCTGGATTGATTTCCATTCAATTTGGATTTCGAGGGGTAAACTATGCCACAGTTTCTGCTTGTGCTTCTTCTTCTCATGCGATTGCTGCCTCTATGGATTATATTCGATTAGGTCGGGCAGATGTGATTATTACTGGAGGATCGGAAGCGTCTGTTGCCAAGGTAGGAATTGGTGGTTTCAACGCCATGAAAGCCCTTTCTACCCGTAATGATGATTATAAAACAGCTTCTCGTCCATTTGATAAAGATCGAGATGGTTTTGTTTTAGGAGAAGGTGCTGGAGCACTGATTTTAGAGGAATATGAACACGCCGTCAAGCGAGGTGCAACGATCTATGCAGAGATACTTGGTTCAGGCGCTACCGCTGATGCACACCATATGACAGCGCCACATCCTGAAGGCTTAGGCGCCATGAATGTGATGAAAATGGCAATTAAAGACGCTAAATTGAACCTTGAAGACATTGATTACGTAAACGTACATGGAACTTCTACACCATTAGGTGATATTGCAGAGACCATTGCGATCAAAAGAGTTTTTGGTGATCACGCAAATAAACTTAATATTAGTTCTACCAAATCGATGACAGGCCATTTATTAGGAGCGGCTGGAGCCATTGAGTCTATCGCAGGTATCATGGCACTTAACCACGGAATTGTGCCACCAACGATCAATCATTTTACAGATGATCCAGAGATAGATAATGCTTTAAATTTGACCTTTAACGAAGCTCAAGAACGAGAAATTAATTACATCCTAAGCAATACTTTTGGATTTGGCGGTCATAATTCGTCACTTGTTTTTGGAAAATTTAAAGGATAATTAGTGTCATATTGCGTTTTTTTGTAGATAAATCAAGAAAAAGTATTGTGAAATTAATAAATAGGTTGTAACTTGTATTTGAAGAGTTAAGACCTTAAGGACAATGAGCATTGTTCTAAATCCCATCAATCACAAATTTTTATTTGTACTTTCGTATAGAAATTCACGAAGAAAACTGACAAAAGAAGGAGGACCGTTAACGTGTTCATTGACTACGTTTTGAAAGTTTCTACGCTAAAAAATATGATAATGACTATCCGAAAAAGGATAATCATCTTCATTCTTTTACCTGCTATTAAATCAGCATTTTGTAAAGAAGCCTTAGAAACAGAATCAATCGTACGCTTCTACGAGTCATTCCTATTTTCATATATATTAGACTAATTCTACTAAATCACAATCGATTCTTGGTAGCAGTATTTCCTTTTTGGAATAATTCTGTTATCCTTTAATCTGCTGGATTGAATAGAGAAGTCTAGTTTAAGAATGTATGGACTAACGCGCTTAATTGTGGGTTTTAGTCTGATTTGTTTTGTGTATAATTTATATAATGATTAATTCTATTCTAAGATTTTATAATTATTTCTTTTCTGCAGATAAGCAATTTGCTCGTCGATTACGTCCTATGCTGGGATTTGTGCCTGCTAACATCGCGCTTTTCAAACTGGCTTTTTATCATAAGTCAAATTCTACAGATAAACTTTATTCTGTACAAAGTAACGAGCGGCTTGAGTACCTCGGAGACGCAGTATTAGGAACCATCGTAGCAGAATATCTTTTTAAGAAATATCCCAATAGTGATGAAGGTTTTTTGACGAAGATGCGCTCAAAAATTGTTAAGCGAAAATCGCTTAATCGAATTGCAGATAAAATGGGCTTAGACGAATTTTTAGCACAATACAATAATACACGGCTTAGTAAATCAATGCTCGGAAATGCATTAGAAGCATTAGTCGGAGCAGTATATTTAGAACGAGGATACAACGGTACCCGAACTTATGTAGTCAAAAAAATATTACGAGGTTATCTCGATATTCATGAGCTTGAGAGCTATGATGATAATTACAAGAGTCAACTCTTGGAATGGTGCCAAAAAAATGGTTCTGTTGTTTCCTATAAAATGATTGCTAAGTATAAATTTGAAAAGCGAGATAGATTTAAAGTTGCGGTTTTGATTGATGGTAAAAAATTAGCTACTGCGGATGATTTTAATAAAAAAAGCGCAGAGCAAACCGCCTCAGAAAAAGCCATTCAAACACTCGGAATTTTACAAGAAACGCCCCAATAATATTTCTAATCCAACCACCTTTTGACGGAAGCAAATATTCTTTCTCATGCGCCCGACATCGCTACAGCTGACCGGAGCGAACAGTTTGCTGATTCAGCTAAATGGATTATCCTAGCTTGCCAAGAAAATCTCATCTGGGGACGTTGTCTTGGCAGTAGCAGCAATACCTACAAAACTTCTGTTACATTAGAAGGTCCTCATTTCAATTGTAATTGTCCTGCACGTAAAAAGCCTTGCAAACATATCTTAGGTTTGATGTTGCTTTTTCTGCGTCAACCCAAACATTTTCGCCAAGCGAGCGAAGCACCTGATTGGGTCAATACTTGGAAAGAAAAAAAAATACCCAACACGGTAACTACTCCTCAAAAAAAATCACCTGAAGAAATCGCTAAGCTAGATAAACGCTTAAAAAACCGATTGACTCGTATTCAACGAATGACGGCAGGTGTGGAAGATTTAGAGGTTTGGTTGTTGGATTTAATTCGTCAAGGAATGGCTTCAGTAGAGGAGCAAGATTATAAATTTTGGCAAGACTTATCTGCTCGAATGGTCGATACTCAATTGAGTGCGATTGGTCCTAAAATTCGATCACTACAACTCTTACCTACTACTTTAGATGATTGGCCGGACGAATTGCTCCGAGAGTTGGCAGAGCTTTATTTATTGGTAGCAGGATTTAAACAGCTAGATCAATTACCAGAATTACTACGTGAGCAAATTCTTCGAATCGCAGGCATTACAGATAAGAAATCAGATATTTTATCACAGCTTGGTCTGGTAGATCAATGGGGCGTGATTGGTAGCTTTGAAGGAGTAAATTTAGATAATATTGCTTACCGTAAAACATGGTTACTTGGGCGTCAATCCAAAAAATATGCACTAATCTTGGATTATAGTTTTAATAATATAGGGTATGATCAGCATTGGCAAACTGGGCATATTTATTCCGGCGAATTGGTTTACTATCCAGGGAGTTATCCGCTACGAGCATTAGTCAAGCTGCCAGATCCAACGGGAGAAAGTATTGAATCCTTAAAAGGGGCAAAAACGATAAATGATTTTTTAGAAATCTACGCAAAAGCTTTGGCAGATAATCCATGGTTGAGTGATTTTCCAGCCTGTCTACAAAATGTAATTCCCGTTCAAACTTTAGAAGGTTTAGTCTTCGTGGATACTGAAAAAAAATATATTACGGCCTTGGCCAGACCGGAAGAAACTTGGCAACTATTGGCATTAAGTGCGGGTCATCCAATGACTATTTTTGGCGAATGGACGGGGGATGGGTTACTACCATTGAGTGCGGTGATGGATGGACGATTTATTGTTTTAGGTGATTAAAGAAGATGATAAATGATAAAATGGATACTTGTTGTTTTTCTTTTTTTATTGCTTACTATTCTAACACAGACTGGTGGGGTAGTTTTTTTATTTGCTATTTGGGTCGCTCGATTTTTTGGATGGCAAGAGCGTTGGAAAAAACTATTATTATCGATTACCCTCTATTTAATCATTTCTTTTGTTGTCATTCCGCACGTTGCGCCCATCTTTGGACGCGTCCCTGTACAACATACAGATGAGATCATGCCTGCGACGTGGATTACTGTTTTAACAAATCGAAATTACGTTCGACCAACCATTAATACACTATTATTAGAAACAGCCGAAAAAGTAAAACCTCAAGGAATTAAAATTATCTACTTAGATGCGAATTTTCCTTTTTTAGATGGATTTCCACTTCTTCCACACCTTAGCCATAATGATGGTAGAAAACTTGATTTGGCTTTGGTTTATAAAAATAAAAAAGGAACCATCATTCCAGCAAAAAAATCGCGTACGGGCTATGGTGTTTATGTAGATCCGCTTTCTGGAGAAATTAACCAAAATCAAAAATGTAAACAAGCAGGTTATTACCAGTATGATTATTCAAAAT
>JALZUU010000372.1 GCA_023300665.1 Saprospiraceae bacterium
AGAAGTATTTGCGACACCAATAGTAAGTTTTGCAGCGTTATCAGATTTATGTGTTGATGGCGGTGTACAAATGAATTTAAATGGAGGAAGTCCTGTAGGTGGAACGTTTAGCGGACCTGGTGTAGTAGACAATGGAAATGGGACGTACAATTTTGATCCGTCGACAGCTGGAATAGGAGTTCATATAATAGAATATATTTTCACAGATGGCAATAGTTGTGATGAATTAGCGACAGATATGGTAGAAGTATTTGCGACACCAATAGTAAGCTTTACCGCGTTATCAGATTTATGTGTTGACGGTGGCGTACAAATGAATTTAAATGGAGGAAGTCCTGTAGGCGGAACGTTTAGCGGCCCCGGTGTAGTAGACAATGGAAATGGGACGTACAATTTTGATCCCTCGACAGCTGGCGTAGGAGTTCATACGATAGAATATATTTTTACAGATGGCAATAGTTGCGATGATCTTGCGACGGATATGGTAGAAGTGTTTGGTTTGCCAATGGTTACGGAAACCCATCAAGATGTTTCTGAATGTACCGGAGCAGCTAATGGAAGTATTGATTTGACAGTGGCAGATAGTGGACTGTTTAATTTTAATTGGGCTACGGTGAATGGCAGTGGAGTAGTAAATGGAAATGAAGACCAGAGTTTGTTGTCATCTGGAGATTATATGGTGACGGTTACGAATACTGCTACCTCTTGCAGTGCAACATTGGTTATTGAAATTCTTGACGGTGTTGATATAGTAGCGCCAGTTCTTAATTGTCCTGCAAGCGTAACTCTTAGTTGTTTTGGTGATACAAGTGTTGCAGCGTTAGGAATGGCTACTGCAATAGATAATTGTGATGCAAATCCATCAATTAGTTTTGTAGATAGTTCGGATCTCACTGGATGTAGTGGGACAGGACAAATCATTAGAACTTGGACAGCTATTGATAGTAGTAATAATGTAGCAACTTGTGATCAAATTATTATTATTGCTGATAATGATGCTCCTGTTTTCGATATGTTGTCTACAATAGACATCGTAGATTGTCCACAAAACATTCCTCCTCCAGTAGCATTAACAGCTATTGATGAATGTACAGGGCCGATTACTTTGATGCCAGGAATAACTACCATTGATCAGATTTGTGTAAATGATTTTACAAGAGTTTATACTTATAATTTTATTGATGCTTGTGGTAACGAAACTATTTTTACAAAATCATATCAAGTCGTTACAAGTCCACCAACACTCTTAACTTCTCCACCTGATTATACGGTATCTTGTGAATTAGATATTATTTTATATCCTCACCTAGTCAATGTAAATTCGTCTTGTGATGGCCCATTAGAAATAACGAGTGTTCTTAATGGACCATTTGGTTCTGCTGCAGGATGTTCAGGAACTACTTATGAAGCTGTTTATTCTTGGACAGATGGGTGTCATATGGATTCAGTAGTACAGATTTATACTTTAGAAAATGAAGGACCTGAATTTGTTTGCCCACCAGACATATGTATTATTGATTGCTCTGCGGACAATGATATGATTCAAGAACAATTTGATGACTATGCTGGGTTGGCGACAGTGAATACTTCTTGTTCAGCTATTGAGGTAACGGTTACAAATGATTTTTCAGGAAATAATTTTATTAATAATAATTGTGGAGCAGGAAGCAGTATTGCTTTTCCAAATACATTAGAATATCAGATTGTAACTTTCACAGCAACAGATGCTTGTAATCGAACTTCAACTTGTACTGCTTTAGTAGTGATTGTAGATGGAACGCCACCAGAATTTAACGGAACGCCAATTATAGGAATCGCTGGTTGTGGAGATGATGTACAAGCGAGTTATGATAATTGGATAGATGCACAAATCGATCGTTTAGATGCTAATGATGTTTGCGGATTTGACGGGACAGTAGACATTACTTATAGTCCTGTAAGTCCAAATATTAGTAATGAGAATACAAGTGTTACACCCGTAACTTTTACTGCTAGTGATGCTTGTGGAAATAGTCGTTCGATTACGGTTTCTTTTCTAGTAGGAAATGGAGATGGCCCGGCATTCGTAGGAATTCCTGTAGATGAAACTATTTCTTGTAGTGAATTACCTGTTGTTTTTGATAATATAATGTTAAATGAAAGTTGTAGTCCTGCGACAATTACTTTTGAAGATACTTATATAAGCGGAGATGCTACTAGTTGTGATAATCAAGAGACGGCTATTCTACAAAGAACTTGGACAGCAACCGATGCTGCAGGAAATATAATTACTACGAGTCAACGGATTACCATAACTCCTGATCAAGCCATTGTAGCAGGAACAATTTTTACAGAAGAAAATCAATTAGTATCCAACGTTGATTTGGTGGTGAACTCTAATAGTGAAATGATGGATGAGCAGACGACATCAGCAAGTGGGACATACGAATTTGAATTGCCCGTTCAAGAGAATTATGAAATTACTGCAAATAGAAATGATGATCCATTAAATGGAATTACTACTTATGATTTAGTTTTGATGGGACAACATTTATTAGAAATAAACACCTTGGATTCCCCTTATAAATTAATTGCGGCGGATGTTAATAACTCTGGTTCCATTTCTGCTTTAGATATGATTGCCTTAAGGAGAATGATTTTGATAATTGACACTGCTTTTCCAAATAATGAATCATGGAGATTTATTGATTCTGAATATTTATTTCCTAATCCAGAAAATCCATTTTTAACAACCTTCCCAGAATCACATACGATCAATGGGCTTAGTGGTGATCTGATTCGAGATTTTATTGCGGTGAAAACAGGAGATCTTAATCAATCGGCAGTTCCAAACAGTCTAATAGAGGGAGATACTCGAGAAGGTCGTTCTTCTTGGGTGCTAGAAATGCAGGATGAATTAATCTATCAAGGACAGGAATATCTAGTACCTGTTACTGTTCAGCAGGGTGGCCCAATTAATGGATTTCAGTATACTTTATCATTCAATCCTGATTTAGTTAATTTAGTATCAGTTGATGCTGGTAGTTTAAAGGGGATGAATGCTGATAATTTTGGTACTCATGGTTTGGAAGAAGGTTGGTTAACCACAAGTTGGCATCAGCCGTATCCTATAAAAATTAATAAAGGAGATACACTATTTATGATGAAATTCATTGCGCATGAAAATATAGGATTGAATAATCTATTTTCAATTAATTCTCATAAAACACCTGCAGAGATGTATAATGGTCTTGAAATACTTACACCTAAATTGGATTTTATTGCACCAGAAAGATATAAGGTGTACCAAAATGTACCAAATCCATTTTCAAATAAAACTATTATTGGATTTGAACAACCAACTGCTGGTACTGTTAATTTGACTGTTTTTGATGTGAATGGCAGAGAAATTTACCATACTACAACAAATTTTGACAAAGGGTATCAAACATTTGAAATACAGAAAAAGCACTTAAACACAAGCGGTGTTTTATTCTATAGAATAGAATTTGAAAATCATATAGAGGTTAAAAAGATGATTTTATTAAATTAGAAATAATTGTTATTTCTTTTTAAGAAAAAAAAGACGCTAATTTTTTAAAAAATTAGCGTCTTTGTTATTTTTTTTGTATTTTTAACTGTATTTTACCTCAAAAAACTCTTTGATTTTAGTTTCTTTTCTCAAAAAACACAAGAACACTGAAGTCCCAATCACCTTAATATAACAGTAAATCCTTCCCAAAAAGGATTAAATTTCGACCAAATCAAAGTAATGTAGCCTATTACCTCAAGTAATAGCTATTTCTGTTGTATGTAATTTTTTTAATATAATAATAAATCACAATTGTAACTGATATTTTCATAGTCAAGTTACGCCAAAATCTTACTACTAATGAGCAATAAGTTTACAAAGTTCTTTTCGACGCTCTGTTGTCTTTTCCTTTTTTCGGGGATTGTACACAGTCAAGACATCATACAACCCTTTGATGCGACCGCAAATTTTACGGTGATTTCAGGTGATCCTGCTGTTAATTTTTATGATGACGGTGGAGCAGATTGTGATCTTACTGGTGAAGAATATTCAGCTAATAACGAAAGTACAGCTATTATTTGTCCAGATGTTCCAGGGCAACCAATAACCATTGAATTTCTAGACGTAGATATTGAGGTAAGAACTACTAATTTACTATGCTGGGATTTCTTATCTGTTTACGATGGTAACAGTACAGCTGCTCCTCAACTTTTCACCGGATGTGGTGAAGATGGATTTGCTGGATGTACTGGTAGTGCAGGTGATGGAGGAGATTCAGAAGGAATAGAAGGTGGTCCAAATGATATAAATGGTACCAATTCTGCTGCTCCAGCTAATAATATCTTTACATCGACAGATGCTACAGGATGTTTGACTGTCGAGTTTGACTCAGATGGTTCTGTTCAAGAAGGTGGTTGGACTGCATTAGTAAGTGCACCTGCTTTAGCTTCTACCTGTGTAGGTTCATTTGGTCCTACCTGTTATGACCTGACTAGTACTGTAATTCCAATTGCAGTAGATATTTGTCCTGATCCAGGACAAGCTATTCAAATTGACTTTACTGCAGGTGGAGTAGAAAATAACTTTGATGAACTACAAGTATTTTGTGGTGCTATAGGTTCTGGTACTGCTGGAACCCAAATATACAATGCTTACGGAACGGCTGGAGATCTAACCGGACTTTCGCTTTCTTGTCCATTAGCAGATCAGTGTATTAGTGTTTTTGTAAATTCTGATGGTTCAGTTACTTGTGCTTCAAGTGGCTTCACACCGATTGAATTTACGAGCAGTTGTGTAGCACCTACTTTTGATGATGTATTAGATGGGATCTGTTATGATGATAGTCAAGCAGGTACTACTCTAACAGAAATTTGCCCAGCTGTTGGGTTTACAGGGGTAGATATAGAATTTTTTGCAGGAGAGATTGAAGGCGGCTTTGATGATTTATCAGTATATTCAGGACCAGCTGGTTCTGGTACTACAGGAACCTTATTGGCTTCTGACATAGATGGTGACCTAGCAGGATTAACATTTTCTACTGTTAACCCAGGAGATTGCATTATTTTAGTTATAGATTCAGATGGTTCTTTCAGTTGTGCTGGTAATGGTTCACAGGATCCAATATCAATTGGTATAGCCAATACTGGAGCGGTTGGTGTAGTTTGTGCATTTACTGTTGATTGTCCTCTACCAATTAGTTTAATGCCAGGAGATGAGATTCCTGTAGCTCCAGCAACGGAAGCAGAATTTATTGCTGCTGGAGGTGTAATTAATAGTGCAAATTGTGGAGGTTTTACAGTTGCATCAGTAGATAGCCCAATTACAGGTGATATATGTGCTGGTAGTAACTTGATGAGAACATTTACAATCACTGACATGGCTGATCCAACAAATATTCAGACTTGTACTCAGATGATTGATGTTGATCCACAGGCAGGTCCTGTA